>JAQCMX010000076.1 GCA_028274885.1 Haloarculaceae archaeon | reverse complement strand
TCTTCACCGCTAATTGTCGACGGCGAAGACGAGTACCGATCACTCCTTGACGACTTGTTCGATCAGTTGACGGAAAAACTGAGCTTTGCCGCATCGTGGATCGACAATCACCTCGATGGGTTCCTCAATAAGATTCGCTAATCACTATAGTCGTGGGAGCACGTCACCGTTGTTCGACCGGCGTCGAGCAGCGCATACAGAGCACACTGTCGGCAACCCAGTTGACGTCGTTCGACCCACAGTCAGGACACCGGTAGGTCTCGTTGTTGTACTCCGTCGTTCCCCGCGGTGCAGCAAGATACCCGTCGTCGACAACCGACTCGAGCAGAGATGGGAACCGCTGGCGCTTGTACGTGGCTCTGTGTGCGAGAAACTGTCCCGGTGCTGCCGGGTCGGGCCCGTGAAGGTCCTCCCACGCGATGGCTATTTCACCGTTTGCTGTGCTTCGTGCGACCTGCTGTAACGGTGTCGCGGCCGCCTCGAAAAGCGGTGTCGTGCCCCACCGTTGCGGGTTATCGACCGACCCGGCGGATGTACGGTACGCATCGGCCGCGTCGCTGTAGGCGTCGCCGACATCGTCGAGTCCACCGGCGAGTCTGGCATCCGCGGCCAACTCCTCCAGGCAAGCTTGCTGTGCGGGATGTGTCAGTACAGTCTGAAGATCAGCCGCAACCGCACCGGCTTCGGTGCCGCGGTGGCGGGCACGGTCCTGTCGGCCAGCGACACGATAGCAAAGAGCACTCGTCACGAGATATCGGACCCCTGTTCCAACCCAGCCTTTTTGTTCTGCCTCAAACGGGCCCTGCTCGGGGCGGGGAGCCGCAAGTGTCTGCCAGGCTGCGCGCGCGAAACTGTCGCCCGCTGTGTCGTACGAGCGGCCGGCGAGCGCGGCGACCGCCTGCTCGTAATGGTCTGTTTCCTCTGAGCTCATGACTCGATCTTGGGCCCCCATCGTCACAAGAGTTCCCATCCAGACGAGCACCGTCCATCTGCGGCTCTTTTTTACGCTCGTCAGTCCGGCGGGTGTCAACCCTCTGCCGTCTGCCTCGGTGTTCGAGTGCATCCGTTTCAGCCCGCCAGGAACCGAGGAAGGTGAGTGCGGGGAAACAGCCAGGTTCGGCACTGACTCTGCAGAGACTGTCGGTTCCCGTCGTTTGGGGTCTGACCCCGGATGCGGGCTGGAACGAGCATGGTGGGTGGTGGTCGACATCGGTGCAGGCAACGGGTAAGACGCAACTGACTGTTTTTACACGGCCAGGCCGTACCCACCAGGACGGATGAGAGTACAATGAAACCCGCAAGAGAGATCGGAGTAGACGACGGATCGGCGGTGTCACTCCGGATCGACAGCCTCGGGAATACCCCGGGAAACGCCCCACGCACACTGTACTGTACCGATATCGAGGGCACGGAACTTCGGGTAGCGGTCGGCGAGCGATCGTCCGAAGCCGGGAACTCGGTGTGGGAGACAGGCGCGTGGTACCGGTTCGACGGTATCCAACGGGGCGATACACGCACAGGGGAGTTGCGTTTTTCACCGCAGGCCGGTGACGTCGAACGTACCGACGCGCCGGAGCGTCGGGCAGATCACGAGTCGGCCACACCCGACGACCCGTGGCTGATCCGGTTGGGAGCGAGCGAGAAACTCGTATCGGTGACTGTCCAGCCACGAGCGACCGGTCATCCGGACCGTCTCAGTGTCGGCGATCCTGAGACCTACGAAATCGGGGCAGTCTGTCTCGAATACGGCGACGAGACCGGTGACACGGCGGTGTATCACCGCGAAAACCCCGAGACACGGGACGAACATCTCCTGCTCGAACACGTCGTAGATGATCTCACCGAGTTGACGGGTGCGACGCTTCTCACCAACGGCACAGGCCGAGCGCAACTCGAGATACTCCAGGCACGCCTCCGGGTGGCGGCCGAGGGCGATATCGTCGATTCGGGCGCAAGCCAGGTACTGAGCGAGTGCTATCACGGGGACCTACACAGGGTCGCCACCAGAGCCGGGGACGATACGCTTCGGGAAAGTGCTCGACGGCTGGGTATCGAGGTCAGTCCGGTCCGACTCAGTGATTACGATATCCGCCCCGACCCAGCAGAATGGCGCGACGGCTGGGACCTCGATCAATCGGTCCTTCAGGCCGAATCTGACCCTCGGATGACCGACCGTGACTACGCCACGCTCGTCGAGCGGTACCTCGACCCGGGCGACGAGTCGGCGGTGTCGGCGGACCTCGGCCGGTGTCTGAAGACGTACGCGAGTGCAGATATCCAGCTCATCCACGATCTCACAATGCACGGTGCTCCCGATCAACTCGCCTGCCCACGCCTCACTGAAAGTGACTACTGCGGATCTGTACCGCCCTGACAGGTTAGGCCCACAGGATCCTCCGGGGGCGTCGCATCGCGGTTCTCCACGAATGTCCGTCTGGACCCTTCGTACTCCTTGCCCGTGTATGGGTTCCGGATGGGGACGACACAGCGCGGGACTGATCAAACGCCTTCCATGATCACGTCTCCGACCTGGAAGCGACGCCCACAGTCGGCGATCAGCTTTTCCTCCCAGAACGGTGGTACACCCGTTACAACGAGGTTGGAACGGAGGCGAAGGGGCATCTCCTCGGGGTCGATACCGTCGTACCACGACGCGGCCTCCCGGATCGTGGCTTCGCTGACGACCGTCGGGCCGGCTTCTTTGCTGTCGGTAGCTGTCGGTCGCTGACCCGAGTGCTGTTGCCGGGCGAGAGAACGGACAGAACCGCACTCGCCCGCCCCGCTGTGGCCTTCAGAGGCCCTCGCGACCGGACCTATTTATTCTCGATCCCATGTGCTTTTTTATCCCCGGGTCGTAGCGGCCGATATGTCCGATACGATACTGGTTCCGTTCGAACTCCCGGATCCGAAACCGCTTCCCTCGATACTAATCGAGGACCTCTCCTCGCTCGATATCGTCATTATGGGACACTACGGTCTCCCGGAGCAGACGCCGGTCAGTTCCGCACGGGATCAGTTCGAGGCCGAGGCACAGAACACGCTCGACGGACTCGCCCAACCGTTCCTCGAACGAGGGGCGTCGGTTCGAACCCGGCTGGTTTTTGGGAAAGACAGGCCCGCAGCCATCGACCAGGTCGCAATCGAAGAGGGGTGTGACGCGGAACTCGATCCGGCACCGACCGAGTCCATCGAAAAGATTCTCGTGCCCCTGCCCGATGTCGCCGAGTTCTCCCGACTGCCCGAGTTCGTCGACGTTCTGTGTGAAGATACGACCAACAGGATCACCCTCTTTCACGTCGTTGAGGGCGAGGAGGACCGCCAGGAGGGTGAGCGGATCGTGACCGAGACACGTGAGGGCATGATCGACGCCGGCTTCGACGCCGAAAATGTCGATACACGCCTCGCCGAGGGGGACGAACACGACACCGAGATTATCCGTGTGGCCGCAGAGTACAACGCAGTCGTGATGTACGAGGTTGAATCGCGCCTGGGCGACCGGATCTTCGGAACGCTTCCGGACAGAATTGCCAGCGAAACCGGCGACCCGGTGATTATTGTGCGTCGGGACTACGAGCGACGCGTCAGCGGTAAAGTCGACGAGTGACCGAAATCGGTTATGAACTCACCGAACCGGGCGCGAATCAGGGTGATCGTTGCGGATCCGTCCCGCTGTGTTAGTGTGAATTTTCCTGTCCTAACCGGCTGAAACGCCCGATATCTCGAATCTCGACTGGTAGTGATTATCGAGGGTCTGTCCCGATCTAATGTTACGTATTCACAATTCCGGCCATGGTGAAATCCCCGAGACGGCCGATTGGATCAAAATGTACCGCGGTAATCAGTATCAACCGAACAGCAAAGGCGTGCCAACACGGCAGGACAGACTCCCGATGATCACCGTCAGAAACGTCTGGTGAACAGAACAAAAAGCTCAGAGGCGCGAACCGGGACGAGCACCCGGCCGACCTCAGACCCGCGCTGCCCGGCCAGATTCTGCTGCCACTACCAGTACATATACTGTATTAGCGAGTCAAAAAATATAGACCGTCAAAATTTTTGATTCCGAAGAGTACTAGTGTATCCGGACAGTATTAATCATGTATATGACCGGTGGCGGACTGAAACGAAGCTTAGGATTGTATCCGACGCTCATGATAAGTATCGGTGCGATGATCGGTAGCGGTATCTTCGTCCTCCCTGCAATCGGGTTCGTCGAAGCGGGACCGAGCGTGGTACTCGCGTACCTGCTTGCCGCTGTTGTGGTGCTCCCGGCGGCCTTGTCGAAGGCTGAACTCGGGACGGCGATGCCGGAGTCGGGCGGTGACTATCTGTACATCGAGCGTGCGCTGGGGCCGTTAGCGGGGACCATCGCCGGCATCGGTGCGTGGTTTTCCCTGACGTTTAAGAGTGCCTTTGCGCTGGTTGGCCTTGGAGCGTACCTGGTGTTGCTCCTCCCACTCGGTGCGACGCAGATCACACTAGCCGGTCTGGGGTTGGCCGTCCTGATCGTGGGTCTGAACATCTCGGGAACAGAACTCACGGGCCAGGCACAGGCCGTTGTCGTAACGGTGGTTCTCGTTGGCCTGTTCGCGTACGTCACCAACGCGGCGTGGCTCGCCGGCACGGGTGCCGAGGCTGCCGATCCCTCCCGGCTCTCCGGGATGACCGAAACCGAACCCGGGGTCATCTTTACCGCCGCTGCATTAGTGTTTGTCTCCTATGCCGGCGTAACAAAGATCGCAAGCGTCGCCGAGGAGGTGAAAAATCCAGACAGGAATCTCCCGCGGGGGATTCTGGGTTCACTCGCGGTTATGTCCGTCGTTTACCTCGGCGTGATCAGTTCGATTGTGGTCCTCAACAGTCCGGTAGAGCTCGAGGAGGGAGGGGAGGGGGGCCACGGGGCTTCCCTGACGCCGATGGCCGACGGGGCCGAGGCTCTGTTTGGCGGCTTCGGCGTTCCCATCGTCGCCGTCGTCGCTGTCGTTGCACTGCTGAGCATGGCAAATGCGGGTGTGCTCTCCTCCTCGCGGTTCCCGCTGGCAATGAGCCGAGACGACCTCTTACCCGACTCGCTCGGAACGATCGACCCGCGGTTCAAGACGCCACGCAACTCGATCGCGTTGACCGGTGCCATGTTGCTCGGTCTGATCGCGTTTGTGCCGGTGATTACCCTCGCCGAGATGGCGAGCGCATTCATCATCTTTGTCCTCTCGATGATCAATATAGCACTGATCGCCTTCCGGGAGGCCGACCTCGACACATACGACCCTGCGTTTCGGGCCCCCGGCTACCCGATCATCCAGATCGTCGGAACGATTGCCGGCTTTGCGATGATTGCCCGGCTTGGCACGTTGCCGATCCTGGGAGCGGCCGGGATCACCGCCGGCGGTGCGGTCATTTACTTCGTCTACGGCCGGAAGCGCGCAACCGGCACGAGCGCACTGGAGACCATCCGCCGCCGACGCCGTGGCGAGGAAAGTAGCGAAGACGTCATCGCCGTTAGAAACGACTGACCGGTGAATCTACGGCGGATACCGGACCCGACCCGTACTGCCGTGAACATACTGTGACGAGTAGTAGTATATAACAAGGATTGATCGATACAGAATATACACCGCTCTTATTCTTCATTGCGAAGATTATTAGTATACCCGGATATTACCGATATCGCACATGCCTGGCGGAAAACTGGAACGAAGTTTGGGACTGTACCCCACGATGATGATAAGTATGGGGGCGATGATCGGGAGTGGCATCTTCGTGTTGCCGGCCCTCGGCTACAAGAAGGCGGGCCCGGCGGTCATTCTGGCGTACGTGCTGGCAGCGATTGTCGTGTTGCCGGCGGCGCTGTCGAAGGCGGAACTGGCGACGGCGATGCCCGAGTCGGGTGGGACCTATCTGTACATTGATCGTGCGCTGGGACCGATGGCCGGGACGATTGCCGGGATCGGATCGTGGTTCTCGCTGACATTCAAGAGTGCCTTCGCGTTGGTCGGACTGGGAGCGTATCTGTTACTCATTGCACCCCTTTCACAGGGGTCGATCGTGCTCGTCAGCCTCGCGCTGGCGGTGGCAGTGACAGTATTAAATATCTCGGGGACCAAACTGAGCGGAAGCGTTCAGGCAGTCATCGTTAGTCTGGTACTTGTGGGACTTATAGCGTATACGTTCAATGCCGGGTTCGCAGCCGACGGTAGCAGCTTCTCGCCGTTCCGGACGAACGGGAACGCCGGGGTGATCACCGCCGCAGCGTTTGTCTTCGTCTCATATGCCGGCGTGACAAAGATCGCAAGCATCGCCGAGGAGGTCAAAAACCCAGGGAAGAACCTCCCGCGGGCGATGATCGGATCGATGACGATCATGACGCTTGTGTACATTGCGGTAGTGGCGGCGGTGGTCGGGCTGAGCGACCCGAAGGTGCTAGAAAAAGGCGGCCCGGATGATACGGCGTCGCTAACGCCGATGGCCGACGGTGCCGACGCACTGTTTGGCGGATTCGGCGTCGGGGTCATCTCGATCATCGCCATCGTCGCGCTGACGAGCATGGCAAACGCAGGTGTGCTCTCCTCATCGCGATTTCCACTTGCGATGAGCCGCGATGACCTGTTGCCGCCGAAACTCGAGGTTATCGACGACCGATTTAAGACACCCCGGAACTCGGTCCTGCTCACCGCGGCGGTGTTGCTCATGCTCATTGCTTTTGTCCCGGTGGTCGAACTGGCAAAACTGGCGAGTGCGTTCAAGATCCTCGTGTTCTCGATGATCAACGTGGCGTTGATTGCGTTTCGGGAGGCGGACGTGCCCGCCTACGATCCCGATTTTACCAGCCCAGGCTACCCATACGTCCAGATATTTGGCGTCGTCGCCGGTTTCGCTCTCATTACGCAGATGGGCCGGTTGCCGATTCTCGGTGCGACCGGGATTATCGCCGGAAGCATCGTCCTGTATTTACTCTACGGTCGGTCCCGGACCGACCGAACCGGCGCGATCGGCTCGATCCTCGACGACCGCCGGGACAGGGAGACAGATAGTCCGCCGGTCGAGATGGACTAATCGTAGCTACTCTGGTTGTCTCATACTGATTACTGCGGTACTGTTTGGGCCCGGTCGGCCGTCCCGGGCAGACGCCCAACAATCAGTGTGAAACACCCTACCGAACCCCGAGTGAACATAACCGCAACGACCACTCGGCGCGGTCACTCCCGGCCATCAAAGGCGTTCAGTACGTCCCGTTCGTCCATCTCCCGCGGGAGCAGCGTCACGACATCGTCGGCCTGGAGGACCGTCCCATCTGTGGGGCGCAGTATCTCGCCGTCCCGTTCGATAGAGACGACGACCGCCTCCGGATCGAGTACCCCATCCTGTCTGTCTTCGTTCAGTGATCGTCCAACGACATCTGACCCGGGGGAGACGACGACCTCGACGACGTTGGTGCCGTCCGGAAGGGTGAGGAGTTCGGTCGCCCCGGGTGACTGGACCGAGTTCTCCGGGCTGAACGGTTTGTATGGGCTCCGAATCTCGGTCTGGACGAGTTCCTCGTCCTCAATCTGGATGTCGAGTTCGGACAGTGACCGGGCGATTCCACGGAGGTCTTCGGTGGTTTCCCCGACCGCGACCACCTGGAGGTCGCGACGTCCGGCCATGAGTACGCGGACGTTGATAACCCCCGGAATAGCCTGGGCTGCAAGTGCCAGCCGCTCGCGTTCGGCCGCGGGAACAGTACACATGTACAACGAGGTCAAGCGCCCGTCCGCTCGCTCGAAGTTGACCGTGGCAGTGTACCCCTGAATGACCCCTTCCTCCTCTAGTCGATCGATCCGGTTGCGGACGGTCCCGGGCGAGACGTGCAGATCCTCGGCTATCATCGGGGCGGAAGTGTTCCGGGCGTCGTCCATCAGTGCGTGGACTATCCGCTTATCGATTTCGTCGAGACGGTGGGTCATACGCATTTTAAACAGAGGCTGATGTTAGTGGTTTGCCGTCCGGCAAAAAAAGCCTCGGTTCGATCTCAGATCACTCGTGAGGATGGAACCGCTTGACCGCGGTGGCGACTGCGGCCTCGTCGCCGATCATAGTTACGTGATCGCCGTGATCGAGTGTTTCGTCGGCCGAGGGAACGTGTGACTCCCCCTCCCGGCTGATGACCGCGACGATGACCCCATCCGGTATCTGGGCGTTGACCTCCTCGATCGTCTTGCCTACGAGGTCCTGGGCAGTCACTGTGATCTCCTGGACGTCGTGGTTGTCGCCCATTTCGTTCATCCAGTGGGTCAGCGCCGGCCGCTCGATCTCGTTGTCGATGGCAGTCGCCGTGGCCGTCAGTGCGTCGATGGCTGTCACGTCGAGACTATCGAAGGCGTCGACG
>JAQCMX010000064.1 GCA_028274885.1 Haloarculaceae archaeon | reverse complement strand
TGTGTCTCCGGTGCGCCGCCGCCCGCGAGAACCGTGCCGTCCTCGAGGGTGGCCGAAACGACACCGAGCGAGTCCTCGACGGCGCGCTCGACCTCGTCGACGACGTGGTCGGTCCCGCCGCGAAGGATGAGCGTGACAGCCCTGGCGTCGTCGACATCCTCGATGAAGATTTTCTCGTCACCGTCGAGTTCTTTTTCGGTAACGGAGCCGGCAAAGCCAAGATCGTCGGAACTGGTGTCCTCGATGTTGGAGACGATCCGACCGCCCGTCGCACGGGCAAGAGCCTGCATATCGGACTTTTTCGCACGGCGGACCGCGAGGATGTCCTCCTGTGCGAGGTAGTGCTGGGCCATATCGTCGATGCCTTTCTGACAGATAACGGCGTCGGCGCCGGCGTCGGCGAGTGCGTCGACCATCTCGCGGAGCTGTTTTTCCTCCTGATCGAGGAACTCCTGGAGTTGGTCGGGATCGGAGACGTTGACCTCCGTGTCCAGTTCCGTCTCGGGGACTTCGATCGGCGTATCGAGCAACGCGATGTCGGCCTCCTCCTTGAAATGTGGCATGTTGTCATGGACACGCTCCTTGTCGATGATGACGCCCTCGACGAGTTGTGACTCGTCGATGGAGCTGCCGACGACGGTTTCGACTTTGATATTGTCGGTGTCGATGTCCTCGTCGTCAGCGACCGATCGGACCGCGCGGACGACAAGTTCCGCAAGGTGACCCTTGGAATTTTCGGCGCCCTTGCCGGTCATGGCGGTGCGGGCGACACTCTCGAGGGTCTCGGTGTCGTCGGCCTCGACATCGACGGATGCGTCGTCGACGATGTTTTTCGCCTCCTCGACGGCCTGACGGTAGCCCTGGGCGAGGATCGTCGCGTGGATGTCCTGGTCGAGCAACTCCTCTGCTTTCGAGAGGAGCTCACCCGCGATGACAACGGCCGTCGTGGTCCCGTCGCCGACCTCTTCCTCCTGGGTCTGGGCGACTTCGACCACCATATTGGCAGCCGGGTGCTCGATGTCCATCTCGTCGAGGATGGTCACACCGTCGTTCGTGACGACGACGCTGCCCGTCGAGTCGACGAGCATCTTGTCCATCCCTTTGGGGCCGAGTGTCGTCCGGACCGACTCGGCAACTGCCTTGCCGGCCGTGACGTTCATCGACTGTGCGTCCTTGCCTGATGTGCGCTGGCTGTCCTCGGAAAGTACAATAAGGGGCTGGTTACCCATCTGCTGAGCCATAGTCAAAGAAAGATTGAATGTGATTCTATATAAAAGTATTGGATGAGCGCGGGACGAGGGGGTTGAGTCCCCGGTAAGTGCTGCGTTAATTCATCCCACACACAGGTGTTTAAACGCCGGTTACCCCGGAGTGGCGTCTGCTCCAGATTCGCCAGAGACATAAACGCTCGCGCTCTGAGGTAAAAAAATGCCCAGAAAACAAGTGTCGACCGGTGTCGATGGCCTCGACGAGGTGCTCGAAGGGGGACTCGTCCGGCGCCGGAACGTTCTCCTGCGGGGGGCACCTGGCGCTGGAAAGACGATTTTCGGGCTGTACTTCCTGTCTGCTGGGGTCGACGCAGGAGAGACGAGCCTGTACGTGAATCTGGGGGAGCCACAGGCGTACATCGAGGAAACAGCCGACGCATTCGGGTTACGGACAGACGAGATCCAGTTCCACAACCTCTCCCCGACCCGGGAGCAGTTCGCAGAGAGCGAGTCGTTCACGCTGTTCGAATCCGCAGAGGTCGAACAGCCGGAGTTCATCTCGACACTCCGCAGTGCCGTCGACGAGGTCAATCCCGACCGCGTCCTCGTGGATCCAATCACGGAGTTTCGGTATCTCACGCCGGACGAACGGCAGTTCCGCAAGGGGATTCTGGGGCTGCTCGACTATCTGAAAGACGTCGACGCAACCGTGATGTTGACCTCACAGTCAGGTGGGACGGTCACGGACGACGATCTGCAGTTTCTGGTCGACGCCGTTGTCTCCCTCGACGTACACCCGGTGAGTCGGACCGTTCGCGTCTCGAAGTTCCGTGGCTCGTCGTTCCGGCGTGGCAGCCACTTCTACGAGATTTCCAACGAGGGCCTGACCGTCTGGCCGACGCTCGTCCCCGGCGAGCAGGAACGTTCGGTCGAACCGGGAACCCTTTCGGCCGGCGTCGAAGAACTCGACGATCTGCTCGGCGGGGGGCTGGACCACGGTACGGTCACGATACTGAGCGGACCGACGGGGGTCGGAAAAACCACGACCGGCGTGCAGTTTCTCACACAGGCGAGTCTGGAGGGCAAGGCGGGGATCCTCTTTCAGTTCGAGGAAGCAGAACGGACCATCCGTGAGCGTGCTGATTCGGTCGGTATCCCACTCCAGACAGCGCTGGACAGCGGGGACCTGTCGATCGTCGAGATTGCGCCGGATGCGTACACCGTCGGCGAGTTCGAACAGTTCGTCCGGGAGGCAGTCGAGGACAGAACGGAGGTGGTGATGATCGACGGCACGCAGGGGTTCCAGCAGAATCTCCGGGGGCTCGACGATCCGACACCGTCGCTGCTGCGGATCGGACGATTCCTGCGGGCTGCTGGCGTCTCGACGATTCTCATCAACGAGGTCCACAATATTACCGGGGATTTCCGGGCAACCGAAGAACGGACGAGTAACCTGGCGGACAACATCGTCTTCCTGCGTCACGTCGAGCACCGCGGGGAGATGCGGAAGGTGATCGGTGCGCTCAAAATGCGCACGAGCGACTTCGAACGCAACCTCCGCGAACTCGAAATCACCTCCGACGGGATCCACGTGGGTGATCCGCTGCCACAACTCCGGGGCATCCTGACGGGCACGCCGGAGTGGGAATCCGCAGGCGATAACGACGAGTAAGGACTGTTCCAGTACACACCAGGGGGCCGACCCACCACCACAGACAGGGCACGACCCGTTCCCAACGGAGAGCGACCCAGATCGGGCCCACCTGTGTCATCGAACTCTGTGCGTGGTGACGTTTCGGTTCCCCGCGTAGTAGTTGTGTGGTCAGTACAGTACGGTCTCGCTGTCGTACGAGCCCAGCCGCCGGACCCAGCCGTCCGCTGCGATCGATTCGATCACGTCCAGGGCGTCCTGGGTCCGCTTTTCGTAGAGGCCAGCAGCGATGTCGATGTGGAAGACGTAGTCCCCGAGTCGTTCGCCGCTCGGGCGAGATTCGACGCGCGTAAGATTGATGTCTCGCTCCGCGAAGGGTTCGAGCATCTCCAGCAGGAGGCCGGGATAATCGACGTTCGGATAGACGATAACGGAGGTCTTGCTGCCGGCGTCGGTGCGTTCCTCGACGGGCGCGATTACCAGAAACCGCGTCGAATTGGAGGTGCGATCCTGGATATCCTCGCCGAGCACCAGCAGCGATTCACCGTTGTCGGCGTTTGCCGGGTGGCCAACGGCAGCGACGGTCGGATCCTCGCGTGCGCGTTGTACACCCCGGACGGTGCTGGCGACCGCTGCCAGTTCGGCGTCGGGATAGTGCTCCTCGAGGAAGGATCGACACTGTGCGAGTGCTTGGGCGTGGCTTGCGACCGTTTCGAAGGACTCGTCCTGTGCGAGCAGTGCGTGACGGATCGGCGTGATGATCTGTTTGAGGACGGCGACCTCGTACTCGGCGAAGGCATCGAGCGATTCGGTGACCGATCCCTCGATGCTGTTTTCAACGGGCACCACCCCCCGGTCTTTCCCCCTCTCGGCGACCGACTCGACGATTGTCGTCACCGACTCGGTGAACTCGATCTGCCTGTCGTTGGCGACCGCCCCGGCCGCCCGGTGTGAGTAGGTCCCTGCGGGTCCGAGCGTCAGTACCTCCATATCTGTCCCGTAGATGACAGTCGAATAAAAGCGTCGCGGTGTCGGTCGCCGGCGACGAAGCCACAGACGTCACGCGAGATGGATCGCTGGACGGAAAGGGATGGCATCGTCTGCCGTCTCGTCGTCACTGTCTGCGGCGCGGATGACCTCAACCGTCGCGTCGAACTCCCGTTCCAGGAACGCCCGTGCGTCCTCGTAGATGCTCTGTTCGTCGACCGCTGCCAACTCGGCAAGTTCCGCTTCGTCGCGTTCCCGAACGAACCCGACCAGGTCCTGGACGAGTTCGTTGACGACATCGCCCTTCTCGCGGAGATGGGCCTCCTCCATCACGGTTCCCATCACCGCACCCACGTCGGTTCCGACCTCCCGAACCGTCTCGAAGACCTCGCGTTTCCACTCGGGGGCGACGTAGAGACGGATCTGTTCGGGGTCGGTGCCGGTTACGTCTACGATGTCGTGGATATCCTCTGTCACGGCCTCGACGAGCTGTTCGCGCACCTCGATCCGGTCGGACGCGAGTTCCGGATCGGACTCGGGCCAGCCGGCATCCTCGGCTGGCCCGCCGGTGAGGCGTTCGTGGAGTTCGTTGGTAATAAACGGAATAAAGGGCGCGAGCAGGCGCAGGCGGGTCCGGAGCACCTCCCGGAGGGTCCACGCCGCCCCTGGGCGGTCGAGGTCGGCCCGGCGACGGTACCACTTGAGCTGTTCCTCGAACTTATAGAAGGCCGCCTGGCTGGCAGAGCGGGTTTCGAACTCCTCGAGGGCCGCGGTCGTCTCCTGGACCGTTGTCTGGAGTTTCGAGAGCAACCAGCGGTCGATGTGGGTCAACTCCACCGTGGGACCCTCGTCGGACATCTCGCCGGCTGTGTTCCCTTCCACGGGCGCATCGTCTTCCAGAACCTCGACAGCCCGTTTCCAGAACCGTTCGAGCTGGTCGCGGGTGTTCTGGACGCGCTCGCCCCGCCAGTCGTAATCCTGCCAGGGTTCCGCGGAGTTGAGCAGAAAAAACCGGACGGTGTCGGCACCGAACTCCTCGATGGCCTCGCCCGGTAAAACGACGTGACCCTTCGAGGAGGACATACTTTCGCCCTCAAGCAGTCCCATCCCCATGACGGTGATCCCTTCGGGCCATTGGCTCCGGTCGAACAGTTCGGCGTGGTGAAACAGGAAGAAGGTGAGGTGGTTCTGGATGAGGTCGTTGCCCGAACAGCGAACGTCGACGGGGTACCAGTACTCCCACTCCTCGCGCAACTCGAGCGCCCGGTCGTCGGGCTCCCGTGGCTCCTCGACACCCACCACCTCGGCGTTCTCGATGGCCTCGGCCCCATGAAACAGGGTATCGAAGAACGTCCGGTCGAGTTCCTCGACCGGTACGTCGTCGATGAGATGGGCAATGGTGTAGTAGGACATGTAAATCGTCGAGTCCGAGAGCGGTTCGATGACGAAGTCGTCGTCCCAGGGGAGCCGCGTCCCGAGCCCGTAGTTGCGGATACAGGGCCACTCGTCGAGCCAGTCGATGGTGTGGTTGTACTGCTCGCGGGTGTTGTCGGGAACACAGGTGAGGTTCCCGACGGCATCGCGGGCCTTTGCCTTCCAGGCCTCGTCGCCGTAATCGAGAAACCAGGTGTCCTGTTTTGCCACCTCAACCTCGCCGCCACACCGGCAGATGACCTCCTCGCTGAACTCGTGCATCCGGTCGAAGGCCTCGCCCGTGTGGTGTTCGCGAAACCGGTCGCGGACCTCGCTTATTACCTCACCGGCGAATTCGCCGTAGCTGTCCAGCAAGCGGCCGCTGTGGAACTCGTCCTGGTAGAGCTCTGCGGTAACGTCTTCGAGTTCCGGATCGTCGGTCGAGTCGATGCCAGCGGTCTCGACCGCGTCGCGGGCGGGGATCTCGCCGTATCCCTCGATTTCGAGGATCGGAACGGGCTTGATCGTCTCGACGTCTGCGGGATCGACCCCGTACTCGCGCATACGCTCGTCGTCCGCCTTTGCCTCCTGCAGCGCAACGTAGTCGTCCGGGGAGTGGGCCGGAACGGACATCACGACCCCCGTCGCGTTGTCGGCGTCGACAAAACTCGCGGGCAACACCGGCACCTCCTCGCCGGTGACCGGGTTGGTGACCGTCTCGCCGACGACCTCCGTGCCCGGGAACCGCTCCTGTATCTCGACCTCACGTTCCTGCAGTTGGAACTTTCTGACGGCGTCCTCGGAGACCAGCCACCCCTCGCCGGCGGTTGCTGTCGCGTCTTCGTCTCCGCCAGCCTGGGAGACGGTCGCGTACACGTAGGTCTCGTTGGGATTGATGTAGGCGTTCGTGACCCCACGGACGGTTTCGGGGCGCAGTGTCGCCATCGGGACGACCCTCTCGCCGTGACGAAACCGGATGAGGGTGTACTCCTGGAACTCCGCGTCCTCGCCTTCGAGCAGGTCGTGGGTGGTAACGGGGTTGTTTTCGTTCGTGCAGTACTTGACGGGGTGGAGTCCCTTCTGTAGCAGGCCCCGGTCGCGAAGCGACTCGTACTGCCAGGTGATAAACTTCGAGTAGCGGTCGTCGTTGGTTGTAAATTCCCTGCGCCAGTCGATCGACAGACCGAGCGACCGCATCCCGTTTTTGTAGCTGGCGTCACCCTTCTCGATAAAGTAGCGAGCGTAGCCCATCGGCGTTTCGAGATCGGAAAACTCCGATTCGGTCACGCCGAAGGCGTCCTGGAGGGTTTCGATCTGGCCTTGCTCGCGTTTTTTCAGACGCTCGACGGCACCGATAATCGGTGTCCCGGTGACGTGCCAGGCGATGGGAAACAGCACGTTATCGCCCTGAAGCCGCCGATACCGGGCGTACACGTCCGGGACAGTGTATGTTCGGGCGTGGCCGATGTGCATTCCGCCGCTGGGATAGGGATAGGGAACGGTGATGAACGTCGCCTCCGCGTCGGCCGGGTCGGCCTCGTACCGGCCAGATTCGGCCCACCGTTCGCGCCACCGTGTTTCGATATCCTGTGGGTCGTAATCCATATGCCCCTGTCAGCGTCCCGGGCGTAAAATACCTACCACATCCCCGATGGACGGCGAACACATCCATCAGAGTCATACACACCCGGTCCGATAACCGCGTATGTACATCGCAGACGAGACGTGGCCGGACCTGGGGGAGTACTTCCAGGAGGAGTCACTCGCACTGGTACCGGTCGGATCGACAGAACAGCACGGCCCTCACCTCCCCGAGGGAACTGATCACATGATAGCGGAGGCGTTCGCCCGGGAGGCTGCCGACCGGACAGGGTATCTCTGCACGCCGACGATCACGGTTGGCGTGAGCCCCCACCACCGGCAGTTCCACGGGACGATGTGGGTCGATGCACCCGTTTTCCGTGACTACGTCGAATCGCTCACGCGAAACCTCGCGTACCACGGCATCGACCGGGTGATCTACGTCAACGCCCACGGGGGAAACGTCGACCACCTCCGGGAGGTCGGCCGCCGTCTCCGTGATGACGAACTCCTCTACGCGATCGAGTGGATGTGGAACGAGAGCATCCCGGAGCTGGTCGACGATCTCTTTGCGGCCAACGGGCCCCACGGCGGCCCCAAGGAAACCGCGATGATACAGCATCTCGCCCCCGAGCTGGTCGCCGAGGGGCGACTGACGGAGGCACGCGACGGGGGGCTCGTCGACTGGGAGGACGGGATGGGGGAGCAGTTCGGTGCCCGGACGTTTTACGATGCGATCGACGATGTGCCAAACGGGGTGTTGGGCGACCAGACCGATGCCACCGCCGAGGCCGGCGAGCAGCTGTTCGAGGAGGCGTCGGCCCAGCTGGTCAAACTCTGTGACTGGCTCGCAGACCAACCTTTCGAGTCGCTCATGCCTGCTGATCACGTCTGATACTGATTAGTAATTCTGGCCGGCTGTCTCGAATTGGCTGTTTCAGGGGCCGATACACGAAACAAGCGACACCACCGCGGTAAAGACTCGCGGTAATCACTATGACAGCCGCTCACCTGGCCCCGGAACGGCGACAACCACCCGAACAGCCGGTAGTACGTTTTAAGAGGCTCGGCGACCGAGCGCCGGTAAATGTCCAACGCGAAAGGCGACCGCCGGGAACGTGAGTTGGTCAACAAGCTCGACGGGGCGGGGTTTGCGGTGATGCGGGCGCCAGCAAGCGGGAGTGCAACCGACCGCGAGTTGCCGGACGTGCTGGCGGGTGACGGGGAGCACTTCTACGCGATCGAGGCGAAATCGTCCGCCGGGGACCCGATCTATCTCGACGGTCAGGAGGTGTACGCGCTGGTGTATTTCGCCCGCAATTTCGGCGCCAAACCGCGAATCGGTGTCCGCTTCGACCGGGAGGACTGGTACTTTTTTCATCCTGACGATCTCCACCAGACCGATGGCGGCAACTACCGCGTCAAAAAGACGACCGCACTCGAGTCCGGAACCGACCTTGCGGAGTTTACCGGCCACTCAAAGAAGGTTACACTCGAGGAGATCACACGCGAGCGCGAGGAGGACACCACGGAGGATATCCGGGAGATACTCGCGGCTGTCGAGCGAGGCGACCTCGCTGCCGAGGACGGCGTGGCGATGCTGGAGTGACACGGACCGGCTCACGTCGCAGCCGGTGTTTGCTGGCCCTTTTGATCGTTCGCTGCGAGGACCACGGGGAGTGGATCGGAAAGGCGAGACCGGCACCCTCATACGGGTGCTCCAGTAACGACACGGAAACATGGCCGGTTTAGGGCTCGTGACGGTGTTAGTTGCAGGACTTGCGAGCCTATTTATGGCGTGGGCGATCGGTGCAGGTTCGTCCGGGTCGACGCCGTTTGCCCCGGCGGTCGGTGCCAACGCCATCTCGATCATGCGGGCGGGGTTTCTCGTCGGGATTCTCGGCCTGCTCGGTGCGGTGGTACAGGGGGGCAACGTCACCGAGGCGGTGGGTCGGGACCTGATTATCGGCGATCCCCTCTCTGCGACGGCTGCGACGGTTGCGCTGCTCGTCGCCGCGTCGCTCGTCGCCATCGGCATCTTCACCGGTTACCCGATCGCGACGGCATTTACCGTCACCGGCGCGGTGGTCGGGACCGGCCTGGCGATGGGTGGGGACCCGGCCTGGGGGAAGTACGTGGAGATACTCACACTGTGGGTCGCGACACCGTTTGTCGGCGGCGGCATCGCGTATGCGACCGCCCGGATGCTCCGAAGCGACGATCTCCCCGACACCCCCACGATCTCGCTACTGGGCGGGGTGGTCGGGCTGATCCTCGCCAACGTCCAGTTTGTCTTTCTGGGCCCCGACGACGAGCAGCGGTCGCTGGCACAGACCGTCGTCGCGGAGATCGGGGGCGGTGTGGTGACCTACGCGGCGATGTCGTTAGTGCTGGCTGTACTTGTCGGTGGTATCGTCGCCCGGCGGACGAGGATCGATCCCGAGCGCGCACAGCGACGGTTCCTGCTCGCGCTCGGCGGACTCGTCGCGTTCTCTGCCGGCGGCAGCCAGGTCGGACTCGCGCTCGGGCCGCTGTTGCCGTTGCTGTCGGAATACGAACTGCCCCTGGTCGCAATCCTCTTCGGTGGCGGACTGGGGTTGCTGATCGGTTCCTGGACCGGCGCACCACGCATGATCAAGGCACTCTCGCAGGATTACTCCTCGCTGGGGCCGCGCCGGTCGATCGCCGCACTCATTCCCTCGTTTGCGATCGCACAGACGGCTGTCTTTTTCGGTATCCCTGTCTCGTTCAACGAGATAATCGTCTCTGCGATAATCGGCAGCGGCTACGCTGCGCGGAGCGAGGACGGGGAGGTAAGCGGCGCCAAGATGGGCTATACCATCCTCGCGTGGGTCGCATCGCTTGTCGGTGCGTTACTCCTGAGCTACGGTCTCTTCCTGACGGTGACCAGCCTTGTCTGATACTGTTCACTGCGAGTCTGTCCCACCGAAGAAACGCAACATATGTGTTACACGCCTGGACGCATCGAAATCTGCGGCATGGGCACAAAAATAGCCGCAGTAATCAGTATGATACTAACGGCTATAAGCCCACGAGCAATTTCGACCCCCCGTAGGGTCGAATATGCTCACGAAGTTATAGCCGTCAGTATGAGTGTCACCGACTGTCCGCCGGTCATCCCACAGCCCATACGGTTGTTTTCCGCGAGATAAAAAGGCGCTGGCACAACCCCCGGTGCCAGGACGTGCGCGCCAGCACGAGAACCCGGAAGACGTGGCATGGTTCAACCTGGACAGGCGGACGGGTTCGTGACGGGGCGTGTTACATGTGGGAGACACCGAAACACGACATCACAGGGCTGGCGAACACGACAATCATTTTTTCCCGGGTCAAGGTAATAAACGATGCTAGTTTCCTAACAGACCACTATTGAGCAGTCGATAGCTCTCTGTACGTTTCTGATAGGTACAGCACCGTTTCCGGTACTCGCGATTCAGAACCGCTCTCGGGAGAGCTCGTACCGGTACAGATCACTTCCCACCGAACAGGTCATCTCCTAGAAAACTCTTTCACTTGCATCGGGAATTATCACGTGTATGCAACAGCCGACATCCCCCGACGTCGACAGATCGACCGACAGACACGAGTGGGCCCAGGAGATGACGACCGACGGTGGACACGCCTGTCCACTCTGTGGCTTTTCGGCTGCCGAGGAGACCAGCGTCTACGCTCACCTGCAGACCAGCCACCGAAAGAGTGTGATCGCACGAGCGGTGCTCGAAGACCCCGGAGGCGACTCGTAATGCCCGTCTCGGAGTCGGCCGTGTCCGTCGAATCCACCGACAGGCTTCCGGC
>JAQCMX010000061.1 GCA_028274885.1 Haloarculaceae archaeon | reverse complement strand
CAGCGTCCATCTTACGGACCTGCCAGCAGGATCCGGCGCGGTCACCCTCCAGCAGGCGGCCGCGCTGAGCGTGGACGCGAGCATCGAACCGGGCGACACCACCGTCTCCGTGACTGTCACCGAGACGGCCGGCGTCGCCGCGGAGAACGTCTCGGTCGCTGTCCTGATAGAGACTGCAGATGGCACGACCGTCGCCAATCGTACCGTCACAGCCGGGACAATCACCGATGTAACGACCCTGACTGTCGGCGAAACGACGCCGCTTGGCGTCCGTACCGGCACCGCGACGGAGTACACCGTCGTGGCAACCGCGACGGCACCGAACGCACCAACTGTGAGCACCACAGAGGCGTTCACAGCCGAGCAGACGGTCGGCGAGGATCCCTCAGGCGATGGGGCTGACGGTTCTGGGGATGATCAAGAGGAGAACGACCCGGACGACGCCAGGGGGTCAGACGGTGGCGAGAGTCGAGATGACGTTGATTCCAGCGACGGGGCAGACGATGACACAGCGGAGACCAGTGATGACGCCGGACCCGGGTTGGGGGTCGTCACTGTCGTGATTGCGCTTGTGGCAGTGGTCTGTGCTACCCGACGGACCCAGACAAACCGCGAGTGAGCTATCCCACCGAGGGTTGTCCGTCGACAGTCTGTAAAGCGTACAGCGGCGGGGTTCCACTACCCCGGGTCGAGTCTACGGCGGCCGGGAAAACCGCAGTGACGTGTCTTCCACCCCTCTGACCCGGCTGATACCGGCCCCGATGGCGAACGGGACTGCGTGCGTGAGCGTGAGACGGGCAGGCTCGTATCCGAGTTGAAACAGGGAGAAACCCTCCAGTGAGAACACGAACAGGCCGACTGCGAGGACGGTGGCATCGGTCGGAACGAACGAGTCAGCCCTGGGTGAGCCACGCAGCAGTCTGAACTGCCGACACTAGTACCGAGCACAAACGACGTGAGCGCCATTTCGATACCAACTGTACCGGCGTTTGCCAGTGACGACAGCCCGAACACGACCGTCGCAAGAATTATCAGAAAGACGAAAATTAGCGTCGCTCCCAGCCTGCAAGCGAGAGTAACTCGTCGTAGACTGGTTCGTACGCCCGGGCGACCGTCTGGGGCTCCGTTCGCTCCGCATCGGTCAGCGGTGACAGCGACACGGTAGCGACGGGATCGATCAGGTCGAGGACGTCACCGACACGTTCCTCCAGACTGCCTTCGTACCGGCTGGGTCCGCCGGTCGCAACGGTACACCCTTTCAGATACCGGTCACCCTCGTAGAGTCGTGCCTGTGCCGGTTCCACGACCGCGACAGCGTCAAGCGCGAGATCCTGTAAGGGCCGCGCGACGTTGCTGTAGGATTCGACGACGGCTCTGTCCGTGTCCCCGATCGTTCGCTGTATGGAGTCGAGGACGGGGAGGTGTGTACGCTCCATAGCGTCGTTGAGTTCCGCGAGTGAGCCGACCCGGTGTGCGTCCGCAAGGGGAAGCTGGTTGCGGGCGGTTGTGGGTGTTTCGACGGTTTCGTTGATCAGGTACGTTTCGCCGGCCCTGTCGACGACGAACTCGCGGTCGCTCTGACCCAGAACTCCTGTCCCGCCGCCGGGGGAGGGGCGCCACAGTCGGTGGACCGGATTGATCGCCTCGGGAGCGATCGAGCCCGGACTGGCGGCCGCGAGACGCCGGGCGTCCTTGCCAAACAGACGGCCGTCCTCGACCGCTGCCAGGTAGTCGTCGTGGTGAAACCAGTAATCGTTTCCTGCCCGGGGTTTGAACCCGATCGCGCCGGTCCGGGCGATCAGTCCCGTCGAAAACGTTGTTTTGCCCGCGTCGACACGGTCGGCTCCTGCCACGAGTAGTGTCATCTAAGCCCGTAGTACCCCGGTTCGTTTTCAGCCTCTGGTTCGGCGAAAACCAGCGAGTCGGCGTGGTTCATCATCCACGGGATTGCCCAGTCGAGCAGAACGTTCTCCGTCTCGACGTCGAGTTGCTCCTGGGGTTGCAGTCCCTGTAACAGCCGTGCGATCTCATAGACCGTGTAGAGGGTGTCCGGATCGAGCACCTCCGACGGCTCCCGGAAGGCGAGCGGTCTGAGCTCCTCGAACTCGGCTCTGGGGCGAGGCATATTGCGGTTTCGCGCCAGAAAAGCCTAAACACACCGGTTTGTATCTCATCACAGCGGTCGGTACTCGCGGTGCTTCCCGGGTGGAGCAAAAAAAATCTGGTCGCCGCGTCCGCAGGGACAGCAAACCTGTGGCAGCTACTCGAACAGTTCGACGACAGTCGCGTACTCGTCTGCGGTCTTGTCCCAGTTGACAACCTCGAAGAAGTTGTCGATGAACTCGCCGCGGTCAGGGCCGTAGTCGTAATAGTATGAGTGTTCCCACACGTCGAGCGCGAGAATGGGATGGGAACCCCAGAGTGCGCCCTGGTCGTGCTTGTCGACCGGTACGTTGCGCAGTTGCTTCGCAACCGGGTCGTACACGAGCAGGGCCCAACCGCCGGCCGAAGACGCGGCTGCCTTGAAGTCGCCCTTCCAGCCCTCGTAGGAGCCAAAGTCTTCTTCGATGCGGTCGCGGAGATCGCCGTCGGGCTCGCCGCCCCCGTCGGGGTGCATATTCTCCCAGAACAGCGTGTGGAGATAGTGGCCCCCGGTGTTGTGAGTGACGTCGCCCTGTGCAGCAGCACTCGAGGAGAAGTTACCGGCCTCGCGGTTCTCCGCAAGGGTGTCCTCGGCGGCGCTCAGGTTGTCGACGTAGCTCTGGTGGTGCGTATCGTGGTGCCACGTGACCACCTGTTCGGAGATGTGCGGTTCGAGCGCATCATAGTCATACGGAAGCGGTGGAAGCTCTGGGTCTGAATGTTCTGGCATCTAATATCCCTCCATAAATTACCTTGGACGGCTGCATATTAAAGGTTGAGAACCCGGCCGGCTCATCTACCGAGGGACTCGCGCCGTTCACAGCGGGCGGAAATCGCGTAAGCGCCCTTAATTACACACACCGCTTTGCCGCCTCCTCGGTCACAGGACAGGTTTCGGCTGTCTCTGTGCTTCTGTTGGTCTCGTAGTGATTATTGCGGTAGTTTTCAGCACGGCAGCGAAAATCCGTTTCGACTCTACAGAATCGGTTTTCTCGATGCTCGGCGGTAAAGACTCACAGCTATCAGTATATCAGTATCAATCCCCGCGCGCGCGTTCGAACATCTCAATCGCTTCTTCACGTCGTTGGCTATGATCGACGATCGGAGCGGGATAGTCCGGTGCGTGCATGTGCCGGGCCCCATCGTCGAGTTCGTGCCACGAGTGAACGACGTCGGCCGGCACCCCGTCGAGTTCGGGGACGTACTCACGGATATACTCGGCGTCAGGATCGTAGTCTTTACCCTGTTTCATGGGGTTGAAAACCCGGAAGTACGGCTGGGCGTCAGTGCCCGTCGAAGCCGCCCACTGCCACCCGCCGTTGTCGTTTGCAGTATCGTGATCGACCAGTTTCTCGGTGAACCACTCGTAGCCCTGTCGCCAGTCGATGAGAAGATCCTTGGTGAGAAACGAGGCGACGATCATCCTGACGCGGTTGTGCATAAATGCCTCCTCGCGGAGCTGCCGCATACCGGCGTCGACGATCGGGTAGCCGGTCATACCGTCCTTCCAGGCCTGCAGCGCCGTCTCGTCTTCGTTCCACTCGATATCGTGCTCGTAGCTCTTGTAGTTTTGCGTCACGACATCCGGTCGATCCCAGAGTACCTGCGTGTAGAACTCGCGCCAGGCCAACTGATCCTGGAACTCGGTGACCGATTCCCGTTCCGTGTCCGTGTCTGCTGCTTGTTTTGCCGCTTCGGTTGCCGCATACACCGCACGGATGCCGATGGTACCGTATCTCAGATGCGGTGAGAGCCGTGCGGTACACGCCCGGGCCGGGTAATCTCGCTCCTGTCCGTATCGGTAGATATCCGCCTCACAAAATTCGGCCAGTAGCTCACGGGCTGGGGCGGTCCCACCGGCCTGGATCGTGGCCTCGGGCTGTTCGAAGCCGAGATCACTGAGGGTGGGTAACTCGGCCAGAGCGTGTTCGGATCGGATCTGTTCGGCGGGGGCAAGATCGGCCTCGTCGGGCGGGTCCACCGGCTCATCTTTCCCGCGTTCGTGCCACTTCCGGGAAAAGTAGGTAAACACCTTGTACGGGTCGCCGTCGTTTGTGGTAATGGTCCCGGGTTCGTGATGAACCGCATCATGAACTGTCCGGAACTCGATGTCACGATCGGCAAGTACCTCGCGAACGGCGTCATCGCGCTGGCGGGCCAGCCCGGAGTAATCCCGGTTCCAGGTGACCGTTTCGGCCCCGAGATCGGAGGCTAACTTCGGCAGGAGAACGCGGGGGTTCCCACGAGCAACGAGCAAGTCGCCACCACGGGACCGGTACTCGTCCCGGAGTGACTCCAGCGAATCAAGCAGGAAAGCCAGTCTGGGCGGTGCTGCGTGATCGAGCACAACTGGATCGAACACAAAGACCGGAACCGTCGCGCCGTTGCCCGTACGGAGTCCACGGTTGTCGGCGAGTCGGATATCGCGTCGGTGCCAGTGCAGATGCATACGTATATATTGGGCCGACAGTACTTGAACAGCAGGGACGTTGGAGATACACCATCGTGTCACACCCCAGACCGGCCCAGTTTTTACCCCCCAGTGCCCACAACGAGATAATGGACGAAGAAATCCCTGAACGTGCGAAAGAGGAAGCCGAAATAAAGGCTCTGTTCAATGCGCTCAAACACGAGAGCGAGGCTCAGGTCGGCGCGATCATGGGGCCGTTGATGGGCGAGAACCCGGCGTTTCGCGAGTACGGCGACGAGTTGGCTGGTGTTGTTGCACCGGTCGTTGAGCAGGTCAACGAGATGGCCCCCGAGAAACGCCGCGAGCGACTCGCCGAACTCGCTCCCGATCGTCTCGAGGCACTGGCGGCCGACAGGGACGAAGACAAACATCCGTTGCCGGATCTGCCGGGGGTCGAGGAGGACGAGGAGGTCCGGATGCGGGTCGCCCCGAACCCGAACGGTCCCTGGCACATCGGACACGCGCGCATGGCTGCCGTGGTCGGCACGTACAAGGATCGGTACGACGGCTCCTTTGTCTGCCGGTTCGACGACACCGATCCCGAGACGAAACGCCCCGACCTCGACGCTTACGACGCCATTCTCGATTCGATCGTGTATCTCGGATTCGAACCCGACGAGGTGATCCGCGCCAGCGACCGTCTGGACACCTATTACGAACACGCACGGGAACTCATCGACAGCGGGGGGGCCTACACGTGTTCCTGTCCGGCCGAGACGTTCTCGGATCTAAAAAACGCGGGTGACGCCTGTCCACACCGTGGGAAAGACCGGGGGAGGGTCCACGAGGAGTTCGACAGGATGGTTGCGGGTGACTACGACCCAGGGGGGATGGTGCTCCGGATCAAAACCGACATTCAACACAAAAATCCCGCCCTGCGCGACTGGGTCGGCTTCCGGCTCATCGACACGCCTCATCCGCGTGAGGAGGCCGCCAGCTATCGGTGCTGGCCGATGCTTGATTTCCAGAGCGGGATCGACGATCACCTGACGGGGGTCACACATATCATCCGCGGGATCGATCTGCAGGACTCGGCCAAGCGCCAGCAGTTCGTTTACGACTACTTCGGCTGGACCTATCCCGAGGTCGTCCACTGGGGTCACGTGCAGGTCGGTGCATACGACGTGACGATGTCGACCTCGACGATCCAGGAACAGATCAAGATCGGAGAACTGGATGGGTGGGACGACCCACGCGCACCGACCGTCGCCAGCCTCCGTCGCCGGGGGATCGAGGGTGAGGCGCTCGTTCGCGCGATGATCGAACTTGGCACGTCCACCTCGAACGTCAACCTGGCCATATCGAGTGTGTATTCGCACAACCGCGAGTTGATAGACGACCAGACCGACAGGCTGTTTCTCGTCCGTGACGACCCCGGGTACGGCGGTGGCGCGGTGAAAAAACAGGTTATCGGCGGTCCGGACACCGGGGAACGGCCGGTCCATCCCGACCACCCCGAGCGAGGAACACGGGATCTTCCGACTGGAGACGGTATCTTGCTCGAAAGCCAAGATGTCCCCGCACGCGGCGAGCAGGTCTGGCTGATGGGTTATGGGTGTGTCCGACACGTCCGCGATTCGCTGCAGTTCGTCTCTGACGATAAGCAGGTGCGTCGGGACGGGGATCCGGATCTGATCCACTGGGTCCCCGCCGACCGGAGCCCCGAGTTACGCCTCCGGACGCCGGATGGCGACGTTACCGGCCGCGCCGAACCGGGGATTGCGGACTACGAGACAGACGACGTCGTCCAGTTCGAACGGGTGGGATTCGCCCGAGTGGACGAGGATCCGGCGGGCACCGCCGGCGAGTTCGTCGCCTACTATGCGCATCCGTGACACCCGGGCCGTAGTCGTGGCGTCTCATGTGGGATTGAACGGGCCGAAACACGACGACACTGCTCGCTGTCAGTACAACCGAGCATCCTCGGAATCACCGGCAACGAACCACTCCGGTCAAAGGTTTAAGTAAATACCGTGTCTGAGTCTAGATAGCAATGGCAATCGATCCGGAGTTCGAACAATCCTATGAAAAAAACGGCGAAGACGATGACGACGTGGCGATCTGGTCGCCGGACGGCGAAGACTTGACGGAGGAAAAACAGGGTATCCACGGCACCCACGTTGCGGTCGATTTCGACCTGTGTATCGCCGACGGCGCCTGTCTCGAGGACTGCCCCGTCGACGTGTTCGAGTGGGTCGACACGCCGGGCCACCCGGAAAGCGATATCAAAGCCCACCCAACGCACGAAGACCAGTGCATCGACTGTATGCTGTGTGTCGATATCTGCCCGGTCGACGCGATCGACGTGGATCCGTCGCGCGCCGGCCGTATCTGATCACACATTTTTCTGATTGACCCGACAGGATCGTCGGGAGAGACACGAGTATAGACCGCACGTACAAACACAAAAAGAGAGAAATGACAGAGTGGATAAAAAAGCGTAATAGCGTCCTGTAGGTCCCAGAAGGGTGGAAAGCGATCTATGTGGCGTCGTCGTCCGTGGCGACCGCGATACCGACGCAGTCCCCGTGTAAGCAAGACATTTAAACCTGCATGACAGTTATGCGGACACAATGAGTGCGGTACGGGTGCGGGCACTTCACACGGTAGCAGTCGCAAGCGTTCTCGCGGTTTTTTTCCTGATCGCTGTCCAGGTCGCTGGAGGAGCACAAACAACAGTCGGCGATACTGCCACCGGGTCGCAAGGAGGAGTCGCGGTATCCGACCACGACCCGTGTACGAGATACTCACCGGAGCCGTCGCCGGACCCCGATTCGGACGTTCTTGGATGGGAGAACGGCTGCTGGTACGACGACCCCCTCTCGGTGACCCGGGACAACGGGCTCAACGGGACGGAACTCGAAGCCGTGGTCAACCGGGCGATGGCACGCGTCGAACAAATCCGCCGGCTCGAGTTCAACCGCTCGGTGCCGGTATCGGTAGTCAACCGCGCGGAGTTCACCGAGGATATCGCAGCAGACTTCGAGAACGTGTCGGCAATGGGACGCCTGTACCACCAGATCAGCCTCGAGTCGCGGTTTTTCGCCAACGAGACTGCTGATCCGGTCACAATCATACAGCGACTAACGGCCGGCGGCACCGGTGGATTCTACTCCCCACAGGAACGCCGAATCGAAGTCATCTCGGAGACGAAACCCCCCCAGATGGACGAAATAACCCTCTCACAGGAACTGTTACACGCGCTGCAGCATCAGGCCTTTCCCGAACTCATCTCCGAACTCAACAGGAGCGTAACCGCAGAGAAACACAACCGCATCGACAGTGTCGTCGAGGGTGATGGCAACTACGTCGACCAGCTCTATCAACAGCGCTGTACGTCGGAGTGGGACTGCCTGCTCCCGAGAGAAAGCGGTGCTGACGGCAATCCTTCGTTCAACAACGGTGTCAGAGTCACGTTTCTGTTCCCGTACACCGACGGGGTAAATTTTGTTCGGAATATCGAACAGGAGGCTGGCTGGGAAGCAGTCAACGAACTGTACACAGACCCGATTCCAAGCACTGAACAGGTGATACATCCAGAAAGGTTCCGACAGGATCCGCCGAGTGACGCTCGCGTTCAAGACCGCAGCAGTGAGAGTTGGCAGATACTTCCGCGCAAAAACGGGAGTAAGTTCCTCAGCCTCCTCGGGACGAACGCACAGAACATGAGCTTCGGCGAAGCCGGTATTTATACCATGTTATGGTATCCAAGCTTCAAGGCCAGTGTCAGCGGTGGTGGGCCCCAGGACGTGGTCATTCCGTTCCGGAATCATTACAATTTCGCGGAGTCAGGGAGGCCAGGAACCCTCAACGAGAGCGACCCGCGAAACTACGCCCACCCGGTAACAGACGGCTGGGACGGCGATCGTCTCGTCCCGTACGTGACCGATAGTTCTGTCACCACCAACGAGACTGGGTACGTCTGGAGGATACGCTGGGACAGTCAGACCGACGCAAATGAGTTCAGCGATGCGTATGTTGCCCTTCTCGACCACTACGATGCCGAACCGGTCACAGGCAACGAAAGTACGTACAAAGTTCCGGAGACAGACGGCTTCGGGGACGCATTCTATATCAACAACACAGGACAGTCGGTGACCATCGTCAACGCGCCCACCGTCGGGGACCTCTCGATGGTCCGTGCGGGTGCAGCGCCAGCAACCGAACAGTCCACGGATCCGACCCCGAGCGAAGACGAGGGGAGTTCAGCGGAGAATGCAAACTCCACAGAGACACAGACCGACAACCGGACTCAAACCAACACGGACACAGACCCGTCGACAGAGGACACCGAGACACCAGCATCAGACGACGATGGGCCTGGTTTCGGCGTCGCCGTTGCCCTCTGTAGCCTGTTGCTCGTTGCAGCAGTGGTGCGTGCACGAGTCGAGTAGCCATCCACAGACCCGGGCGTTCTGTTGTGTTCAATGCCGAACCCAACCCGTGACGTGACCGGCCCATCCCCGGAGTGAAAAAGCGGTAAGGGAGATGCGTCGTCAGAGGCTTCTCAGCGCCATATATAAATTTATCGACACATACGGCGGCAAGGACCAAAGCGCCGATTACGGACTCCTCCGACGGTAACGTGCGAGGCCGTCAAAGCCGAGTCATGATCGAATCCTGACCTGGAGACGAAGTTGGGGTCCACAACACGTCGTTCAAATCTCGCTGGCCTGCGCGTACAGCGATGTTGTAAGACCAATGATCACAGGGACCAGCCAGAACTGGTCGGTCACCGTCTCACCGGCTAGGAGGGACCGACCGGCCCAGCCGGCTGCAATTCCCGCAAGTAACATCGAGAAAGCAAACATGAGTGCGCTTTCCCGATTCTCGATCAGGCTACCGAACCTCTGCCAGCCAGTGTGCGTTTCAGACATACTTTCCCGTTGGTCGGCGTCTTAAATAGTGGTTAGTTCTAGCTATTATGACCCCGCTGGATCACGGTTGCTCCGGGCCCGTGTGTCTCGATCGGATGAGCCAGTCAAGCGGCACTACCCGGTCTGATCGGCATCCGTGAGATCAATTGGATGCCAGGTTCAGTCGTTGCTCACCATCGGACCAGTTTCTCGCTGAGGCTCTCGTAGATACGCTGAAGTTGGCCGGCGTCGTGTTCGATGAGCCCGCCGTAAAAACACAGCGTACGCGTGACATCGAACTCGGCGAATCGCCCGAGCGACGCGGTCGCCGTCCCCATATCGGGTGTGGCAACGACCCGCATCGGGCCGGCAGCGGTCCGGAACACCACTCCATCGGGGAGTTCGATATCGACCGTCTGGAACGGGTAGTCGCCGCCTTTGAGACGGTCCCGTTCGCCTTCGAGATAAGGGACCGCGTCCTCGTGAGCGAGCGTGATCACACCGGTTCGGACCGTGACCGCTCTGACTGCGCCGGCGTGATCCCTGTCCTGGTGTGTGACACCGACCAGTTCGACGTCGGCAAAGCTGAAACCCGTTTCCCGAAGGTGCAAGTCCGGTTTCTCGGGAGGATCGGAGAACCCGATGTCGAGAGGAACCGATCCGATCCCATCCCCACTGCTGCTGGATGGACTGTCCGCGTTGTGCTTTCCCACTCGACCGCTAGTGGCAAGCTATAGACCCCGGAGTGGTGGCGGGGATACAGGAGTTGGGACTGCGGTACAATCTAACACTATTGCTGTGTACGGAGGGTCCCCGACCGGAGGAACGACACTGCTCCCCCTGTCCGTTACTGTTAACATGTATCACACTAATAGGATAACGATGACTAACATCCGCAAAGGTTGTATGTGGTTCCAGTTACATTGGGTTTCACTCGTCGCCTCGGCGGTCGGATTTATCATGGTGCTTTTTGATCTCCATCTGGTGGTTCCAAGCCCCGGTGTCACGGCGCGAGAGGGCCTCTCGAGTAGCCAACACCTGCTGGCACCGACGGTACACGGGCCCCTCGTGGCTGGTTCAGTGCCAACAGGGGGGTATATCAAGGAGGCGCTTTCTGCGGCCGAACAGGAACACGAGATGGTACAAGTCGAACAGGAAGCGTTCCAGCAATTCGCACGCGAGGTGGAGTCGATAGCTCTACCAACACAAACGTACAATCGCCCAGGGGTCGTCGAACTCATCCATTCAGACGGGAACACAGACGACCTACAGGAGGTCAGACGACGGTATAACGAGACCGTGCGGTCGGTACCAGATTACGCGCGTGCATACGACGAAACGTTCAAACAGCATCTCCACGAGGAGTTCGGTCATGAGATCGCATCGGTTGTGATCCAAAACGGGCAACTTACGCCACGACTGAAGCAGTTACTGGTCCGGCAGGCCCGCCAGTCGGCCACCCAACGTGAGTCGCTGGCAGCCGATATTGCCACGGAGATCGACTCGCTTCGCAACTTCCGTTCGGACGCCAAAGACATCGAGGAAACCCTTCGACCGACCGCCGAGAGAGCGGTACCGCGGCAACCGTTCGATGGACTCGTCGCACAGGAGGAGAGATTAGAGAGCGCAAAACACCGGTGTGAACAGGTCCTGCAGCGGCGTCAGGAACAGATCCATGCACAAATCGGTACCTCCGAGGAAACAGAGTTGGCGTTACAGGAGTATCTCTATTCAGCTCTGGACGTAACGTATCCGGTATTGGCGACGGTTGCAGAACGGATCGAGGAGATCAGCGAACAGCGCAGAGATCTCACACGGGCGATTGCACGACGAGGCTAAGGGTGCCCTGAATAGCGGATTGACTCTGGACGCGGACAGAACTGCAGGCCAATGAGAAGACAAACAGCGCGTCGTAGGGATTTAGCTGGTCACATCGAAACCCGGATCGGCAGTTTTGCCGGGCCGTATATCGTCGCACTGAAAGCTGGCGTGATCGTGTCCTCGAGTAGTTCGACCGCGGCTGTTCGGTGGTGACGGCTTCGAGTGTCGTTTCGGCGTCGCGCCGGAGACACTCGTCGGTGAACACCCATGTAACGTCTGTCACTGTTTGTCTGCGAGGAGTGACTGAACGTCCTCGATCGATGTGAGGACGTACTCGGGATCGTATGGGTCAGGATCATCGCCGTTCCGAAGCCACGCAACCGGGAGGCCGGCGTTGTGCGCACCCGCGACATCGTACTTCAAGGAGTTGCCAACATACAGTGTCTGCTCGGGAGCGGTGTCGATGGTCTCTAGGGCGCGGTCGAACGGGCGGGCGTGTGGCTTTCGACGCGGGAGGTCGAACGCGTAGACCCGCACATCAAAACGGTCGGTGATCCCGAGTGCGTCCAGCTTGACCCGTTGGCGACGCTCCGGGCCGTTTGTCACCAGACCCACAGGTCCGATCGTTTCTGCACTGTCCAGTGCCGCCCTGGCGCCGGAACGGAGGGCAACCTGACTGTCGTCGACGTGGTCGGCCATGGCTGCTGCAAGCGCCAGTGGGTCGACATCCGACCGCTTGTGCTGGGCTGCCAGGCGTGCGAAACCGGCCCCGAGATAGCCGATGCGGTCGTCGTGGTCAAGCGGGCCTTTGAGTGCCGCCCACAGCGCCTCCGGATCGCCGAATGGGTCAGCACCGACACGCTCGAATGTCCGCCGGTAGAGGCGTTGTGTATCCTGTGTGCGGTGACACAGCGTCCCGTCGAGGTCAAACACCACGGCATCAAATGGTGACACAGATTTAGCTTGGACGACGCGAATAAAAATCCCCCTGCTACTGCCGGGACCACCGCGAATCCGCACACCGCCGGAGGCAGACCCCGTGTGCAAACACTAACACCTCTTCGGGCGAACCGGAACCTCACGGGTGTGTTGGGGGTATGAGCCGGTGGTCCGTAGCGTAATCTGAGCCAGTTTGTCTGCCACGGCGCGAACCAGTGTGGACCCATAGCGTGGGAGCGGCTTGGCTTGTGGGTGGCCACAACAGACAAGACTGGCAGCCCGACAGCGGCAACCGGGTTGTCGAGCGGGGGATTGAATTGATTGCAGACCCTACCCTATCTAATGGGAACATCACCGCCCGGTCCAACGGGTGAACCACTGTTCGGTAGTAGTCGCCGGTATGCAGACGACCCCTTTCGGTTCCTCTCGGCCTGCGAGGAGGCCTACAGCGGCGTCGTCACGTTCGACCTCGGGCCGGTGGAGACGTACCTGCTGACAGAGCCAGAACACGTCGAACGTGTCCTCGTCGCAGACGCGGACCGTTTTGCAAAACCCGAGTTCCAGGACGACGCGCTCGGTGATCTGCTGGGCAAGGGACTGTTGCTCAGCGAAGGCCAGAGGTGGCGCGAACAACGCCGACTGGCCAGACCCGCGTTCCAGATGGACCGGCTGACCGACTTTGCGAACGATATTGTCGCCCACAATGAGCGTCTGCTGGACGGCTGGGAGGATGGGACAGTTGTGGACGTGGAACGGGCGATGACACGGGTGACGCTGTCGGTCATCACCGACCTGATGCTCGGGACGGATCTCTCGGATGAGCGTGTCCAGACCATCCGGGAGGCGCTTGAACCACTTGGCGCGCGGTTCGAACCGGACCCGGTACGCTTTGCTGCACCGACATGGCTGCCGATGCCGGGCGACAGTACGTACGACACAGCTGTCGAGACGATGGAGTCTGTCATCAGAGACATCGTCGCCGAGCGCCGTGGAAGCGAGGGCGACGCGGAGGCAGGCGAGGGCCCCGACGACTTCCTTTCGTTGCTCCTGCGGGCACAGGAACGCGGGGAGCAGACCGACACGCAGATTCGCGACGAGATGATGACAATGTTGCTGGCCGGCCACGACACGACAGCCCTGACCCTGACTTACAGCTGGTATCTCCTCTCGCAACATCCGACAGTCGAACAGCAACTCCACGAGGAACTCGACGAACAACTCGGTGACGAGCCGCCAGGGATGGCCGACGTCCGGGAACTCGATCTGGTGGAGCGAATCATCAACGAGTCGATGCGACTGTATCCGCCGGTGTACGTGATGTTTCGCGAACCGGTCGAGTCTGTCGTCTTCGACGGATACACCGTTCCCGAGGGGTCGGCGGTCATGCTCTCTCAGTGGGCGATGCACCGCTCGGAGCGGTTCTGGGACGGTCCCGAACAGTTCGACCCCGGTCGGTGGGCCGACAACAGGGACCGTCCCCGCTTTGCGTACTTTCCGTTCGGGGGCGGGCCGCGCCATTGTATCGGTAAACACCTCGCGAAACTGGAGGCGAAGCTCATCCTCGCACGGACCGCCCAGGAGTACCGCCTCGAATACACCCGTGAGGGCGAACCCGACCTGTGGCCGACGCTGACAATGCACCCGCGCAACGGGATGCCCATGCAACTCCACGAACGGTAGTCAGACCACGCTGACCCTGCAGGGAACCCAGAGGTGAGGAACCGACAACAGATCAGCCCCCTACCGAGACGTGTAGCTCCTTCGTGCCGAAGATCTCCCGACTGAGGTACGGTTCGAGCAGGTCTGTCCGGACCTCGATCCGTTCGGTTCATGTTATCTATAAGACATGAAAACGAAAAAATACGAGACGGGGTACGGTGGCCCCACAACGGTCTCACCGCGAACGGTCGCCCGTGGCTGCCGACAGTAACCGGACTGTCGGGCGGTTCACAGTTTCGGTATGTTAATCCGGCAGATGTCCTCGGGACAGGCCGGCAGGAGACTGTGGTCAACGTGGTCCCTGATCTTGGCACCACGGTTTTGATCGTCGCCACATTAGTCGGCGTATGACCCGCACAGCAGTCATCGCCGGCGTCGGTCCGGGGCTTGGCGAGTCGATCGCACGGCAGTTCGGGACGGAGGGATGTCACGTGGGACTGTTCGCCCGATCGGGGGACTACATCGAGCAACTCGCGGCCGACCTCCCGGATCCGGGGGAGGGACTCGCTGTCCAGACCGACCTCACCAGCGTCGACGAGATCCGGGATGGGTTCGAGACGGTTCGGGCGGCGTTCGGTCCCGTCGACATCCTCGTAAACCACGCAAGCGCCGCCGCCTGGAAGGGTCTCATGGACGTGAGCGTCGAGGAGTTCGAACAGGCGTGGGCGGTCAACGGCCGCGGCGCGTTCGTCTGCTCACAGGAGGCTGTCGAAGACATGCGCAAGACGGGCGGTGGAACGATCATCTTTACCGGCGCAACCTCGGCGGTTCGCAGTCTCGGCGGTGCGATCGGTTTCACGGCGGCAAAGTTCGCGGCCCGTGGGATGGCGATGGACATGGCCCAGGAGTTCGGTCCCGAGGGGATCCACGTCGCACACGTCGTCGTCGACGGTCAGATCGACACACCCGGCGTCCGCGAACAGTTCCCCGACCGGGATGACGAGACGTTTCTCGATCCCGACAGCATGGCCGAAACGTACTGGCATCTCGTCGAACAGGACGACATGAGCACCCAACCCTTCGAGATACACATCACCAACGGCCCGCAAAACTCCGAGTTTATCTGACACCCATAATATAAAATTACCTGCCCGACAGGAATCGGTCCCGGAACGTCGACTGGACGCGATCCCTTCGGGAGATCACGGACGGGGGAAACACCGGGGGCGACCCGACCGCGATCTCCTCTGATACTGATTACTGCGGTTATTTTCGTGCCCATGTCGCAGATTTCGATGCGTCAAGGCGTGTAACACCTATTGTTGCTTTCGATGGCGGGAAAGACTCGCAGTAATCAGTATCAGGCCGTGGGGACCCTGTCTACCGAGACCGATTTCGACTGCTTCAAGTGACTCCTCTGCGTTCATGAATTATGTCAGTAGACAACGGTACGTTTCGGGAGTTGATGGGTAACTTTGCCACCGGTTGCACCGTCCTGACGCTTCCGGACGAGAGCCATCACGGTATGACCGCCAATGCAGTGTCGAGTGTTTCACTCGATCCGCCCCTCGTACTGGTCTGTGTCGACCACGACACCGAATGTTACGAACGACTCGAAGGGGGAGCCGACGGCTACTGTCTCAATATCCTCGCGGAACATCAACAGGACCTCGGTGAGTTTTTTGCGGATCTGACCGAACTGGCCGAGGATCCGTTCGAAACCCGACCAACGACCACCGAGGCGACGGGTGCACCCGTGTTCGAGGAGTCGATCGCGTATCTCGACTGTTCGGTCGAAGCGGCCCACGAGGCCGGCGATCACACTATATACATCGGCCGCGTTGAGTCCGGTGGCGTCTTAAACGGCGAGGACAAACCCCTCCTGTTTTTCCGCGGCGAATGGGACGGAATCGCCGACGAGTAACGCCGGTGTGTTCTCGTCGCCACGAGGACCGTCCCGACCCTTACCCCTCCTGTGGTCTACAAGGGCAAAGCGAGAGTGCCTGTGGCCTGTTCCCGCGGTAGTTCACACCTCTATCCCACGCCGCCAGGGGTTGAACTTTCGCTTTACGTTCGTACGATGGGTCGGGGTCGTTCGTGTCGGTTCGTCTGACCCTACTCACCTTCCTTCTCGGCACGGAGTGTCTCCAGTGCCTCCGTTCCGGTGTGAAGCGATCGCCTTCCGGTTGCCTCCTCGGTGATCAAAGCGCCCGGGGAGAAGTCCGGACGGCCGGTCCCGTCGAAAAGTGCCTCCGGTGGTGATCCGATCCGGACTGCACTCTTGACTGTCAGCATCGCCTCCCTGTGTGTATCGTCCCCGTCCTCGGCCATTGCGACGTCGAGCAAAGTGGTCTCTTCCTCACGGGATTCGAGCAAATCGAGGACCGCGTTGACGTGGGTATCCGCGTCCGAGGAATCGTAGACGTACGAGGTTGCACGCATAATTCGATCTACCGGTCCGACGAATATAGTAGTTCCTCAGCACCGGGTGAGTTTGTCTGTCCTCGATACAGTGTCCGCCTTGGTGTCACTGCCACGCTCCGTACTCCCGAACCGCCGAGTCCACGGTGTGTTTCTGTGACCGACGACGGCGCGAAACCAACGGGATGCTATTGAGCCATGGCGGCTCGGCTGAATGGATTGACTGTCATCGAGCCACAGAGATTCGTCTGGCTCATCGCAGCCAGGAGAGAAAGCCCCCGTCGTCCTCTGGGTCGTCGTCCTGTTGTGCGGTGTCCTGTTCGGCCCGCAGTTCGGCGTCGATTTCGGCCTGTGTGATGTCAAAAAACTCCTCGTCGGAAAGATCCACATCTACGATGTCCAACTCACGTTCGTACCCATCGCTGTCGAAGGCCTGCCAGTCGCCCCGGCCGTACGGCGCCCCGATAATAATGTGGACCTCCCCGCGGGTGAACGTCGCCAGGTCCGCATCACTCGGGCGGAGGACGCCGTTTGGGTGGGAGTGAACCGATCCAACGGACTGGACATCGGTTGGTTGGTACATTGTCTGGACCTTCGCGCTCGTGGGTCCCGACTCGGTCCCCGGAACGATCACCACGTCCGTGATGACCTGTCCGTCCCGGTCCAGTCCGAGTGTGCTGGCCTCGTCTGCCCGGAGAAATCCCATGTACTCGTTTGGATGGGTCTGTTCGGAGGCGGTGAGTGCGAACTCCAGTGTTTCACCCGCAATCCCGAGGATTTCGCGGGAGCGAAACAGCCCCATACCGACGTTTCGAAGCCCGAGTGGGTAAGTATTCCGGGTGAGCAAAAACCCAAAAGAGACCGCTTTTTAACCCGCGCCTGTTAGCCCCGAAAGTACCAATGCCGTACTGTCCGGAGTGTGGTGAGGAAGTCGAGGAAACGCACAATTTCTGTCGCAACTGTGGGCAACCTCTCGACGAGGGCACAGAGCCCAACGAACGCGAGACAGACCAGACAGTCGGCCCGGCAGGTCCGGACGAGGACCCCATATACGCCATGGGCACCCCGGATAGACTCGACGCCGGCGGGTGGCTTCTCTGGGTCCCGATCGCAATGGGCGTTCTGGCACTCATTATAAGTGTATATTTTGCGGCCTTTCCCGACGTGATACTCGAACAGACCGAGGAGGTCGACACGGCGGCGGATCTGAGCGAGGGGAATCTACAGCTTTTGGGGATTGTCGGGGTCGTGCTGTCACTTGCGGTTTTTGCCCTCGCGTACTTTTATTACCGGGAGGGGTACCTCGACAGACGGTACTTCGCAGCCGTACTGGGAATCGGGCTCGTTGGGGTTTTTCTGGCCGGTAATCCCTTTCTCATCGTTCTCATCCCGGCAGGAGGATACGGTCTCTACAAAGTCTGGTAATCGTGGTCGAGCCTCGGGACACTCGCTTTACCGCTCTGTGACTACGCCCGAGAGGTATCAGTGACTGTCGACGAACGCTCGGAGCCGTTCGTTGACATCGCCAGTACGTTCGAGGCAGAACAGATGCGAACCACCCTCGTCGTACAGTTCGAGTTCCGCGTGCGGGAGATGTGCTGAGAGGCGCTTGGCATTCTCGACTGGCACCACCGTATCCCGCTCGCCGTGCATGATCAGCGTCGGTGCCGTCACGGCGTCAAGCCCGTCGGTGACGTCGAAGTTGGCCACGCCCGCGGCCTGCCACCCGCGAACCTGATCCGGGACGGGATCCGATGTCCGGTGGTCCAGGATCGTCTGGATTCGCTCTCGATCGAGGTCGTAGTACTCGTCTGTGAACGCGGGCGCCATCCTGTATGCGATTCGCTCGCGGAGCGAAAGGTCGTCCGGCGATTCCAGTATCCGTTCCGTGACCTCGGGTTCGGGCTCGACGCGGCTGTCCCCGCCACAGTCGGTACTCAGCAACACGAGAGAGCGCACCCTGTCGTATTCGATGGCATACTGCTGGGTGATCATCCCGCCCATGCTGATCCCGACCACGTGTGCCGATTCGATACCGGCGTCGGCCAGCACGGCTTCGAGATCACCGGCCATCTCCCCGATGGTGTACGGACCGTCTGGCGTGTCGGACTCGCCCACGCCGCGGAGATCCCACAGGACCACGGAGTAGTCATCCTCGAAGGCGGGGCGTTGCCACTGCCAGAGCCATCGGCCGTAGCCAAGCCCCGAGACGAGGACAACCGACTCCGCGCTGTCCGCACCGGTCACTTCGTACGCGATCTCGACGCCGTCGTTCTCGGCAACGGGCATACGCTTCCGTTCTGGGTCCGGGGGTAAGTAAGTATATTATATCAGATAACAAATGTTCCTCGTCTGTCCCACACTCAAGTACTGTCGTTTCCGGCAGAGAACGGGGGCAGCGAGCAGGTCGATACGTATACCAATCTCGTTCACTCGACAGTGAACAGGTGGCCCTCGCTTGGCACATCGAGCAGTCCGATCCGCGCACCCGCGTCGAGCCATGCATGTCCGTAGGAGAATGCGGCCAGTGCGTTGACTGTGTCGTCCTCGTCACGGAAGTGTCGGCCGTCCCTGAGATACGACTGTGCCATCTCCCGACAGTCAGTCGCGGCTTCGGCCAGCGGTGAGTTCTCGGGCGGTGCGACCGTCGCCGCATCAAGTGCCGCCGCAAGCAGTGATTCGTACCGGTCTGTCTTCGCTGCGATGTCAGTCATAACTCATCTTTATGTCTTAGGCGTAGAGAGTCTTGTCCTCAGTGCGGTTTGAAACTGGCTGTGGGTTCCCGCGCCGTTTTGCTGTGAGGGACGGTCGGAACCACACAACGCAACCTACAAACCCCTCGCTGACCTAGTATTATCTATGTCAGAACAGAGGCACAGACGGCTGATTATTGCCGGAACCGGGATCGCTGGCCTGACCGCAGCAATTTATGCCGGTCGGGCGAACAACGATCCACTGGTCGTTGAGGGTGACGAACCGGGAGGACAGCTGACGCTGACGACCGACGTCGCGAACTACCCGGGCTTTCCCGACGGCATCAGCGGTCCGGATCTCATCCAACAGATGAAAGACCAGGCCAGACAGTTCGGTGCCGAGCTTACCCACGGTGTCGTCGCTGACGTCTCAAAACACGACAGCGGACACACCGTCGTCGAACTCGACGACGGGACCGTGTACACGGCCGATGCGTTCATCGCTGCCTCGGGTGCCAGTGCGCGCACGCTCGGCGTTCCGGGTGAGGGCGAACTCATGGGATATGGGGTCTCGACGTGTGCGACCTGTGATGGGGCCTTCTTCCGCGACGAGGACATGCTCGTCATCGGGGGCGGCGACGCCGCAATGGAGGAGGCGACGTTTCTCACCAAGTTCGCAGACACCGTCTACATCGCGCACCGACGTGAGAACTTCCGGGCCGAGGAGTACTGGGTAGACCGCGTCCGGGAACACGTCGAGGACGGGGACATCGAAATAATGCGCAACACAGAGTTACTCGAGATCCACGGCAGCCCGGAAGACGGCGTCGATCACGTCAGCCTGGCTCGAAACGAGACCGGTCATCCAAAGGAGAACCTCGACGATCCCGGCACCGAGACGTTCGAGTTCGACGTTGGCGCGGTCTTTCTTGCGATCGGCCACACCCCGAACACCGGGTATCTCGAGGACACTGCCGTCGAGATGGACGAGCGAGGGTATATCGCGACCGCGGGTGGGGAAGGTGGCGGACAGACAAAAACTGCCGTCGAAGGGATTTTCGGGGCGGGCGATGTCGTCGACTACCACTACCAGCAGGCTGTCACTGCGGGTGGAATGGGTTCGAAAGCCGCACTCGACGCCGACGAGTATCTCGAGGACATCCCGGAGTCGGGGACGGCCACCGGTGAGACAGTAACCGCCGAAGGGGACGACTGATCGGTCGGTCTTGAGGATTGTCCTATCTGCCTCCAGCGCCCCCCTCGATCTGCTCCGTTGACCGCGTCGAGCAGGACCGACATCCGCCGGCTCATGTTCGTCAACGACGACAGTGTCCTCTCAGCGCGAGGCGTTGTCTGTCGTCCGATTACAGAACCCGAGAGAGAAGCAGCTGCGAGTGACTTTACCGGCGGACACGGGCAGTAGAACGTAGCTCCCGGAGTTATACGTCCAGGGTTCCTAAGACGACTGTGAACAGTATCGTGACCGAACGGGACGAGGTGATGCTCGCACGGATCGAGGGTGACGACCGGGTGTTCGAGGTGAGTTTTGGCGCGATCGAACCCACCGATGTGACCCTCCGATTTCTGCGGGACGGTGAACGCGTCGGGAGCATCTACAACGACGACGGTACCGACCGAACAATGGCACGGCTGACCACAGGCCGGGAGGGGAGCGACTTTATCGGCATCGAGGTACCCAAGGAGTTCGTCGCCAAACTGCTTGACGCCGCTACGGAAGCCGGCAGGGTCACCGACGAGGCTGCCGCCGAGGGGTATCGGATCCGGGTCCTCTGATAGTGATTATTGCGGGTCTGTACCGCTTTCGCGGATCAAAACGGCTGTTTCACGCCATGACACAGCACTATCTGTGACGTGGCCAGGAAAACTACCGCAGTAATCAGTATGACTGGTCCCCCGGCGCGACCACATCGGACACTTCCGATCGGCTGGGGAACCCACCGCACACCCGGGAGGGTGAAGGTTTTTTTTCTTCCCGAGGTAAATAGTCGGTATTTTGGGCTCTTGGACCACAGTAGATCGGCTGTGACAACGCGTGCTGGCGTGAACTGTGTGATCTCGAACAAACAGGTGTATGATCCACCAGAACGTAGCGGACAACCACGATCAATGGAACTAATTTCGGTCGCTGCGGTGGCAGAAAACGGTGTGATCGGTCGGAACGGCGAGTTGCCCTGGCCAAGCATCCCGGCTGACAAGCAACAGTATCGAAACCGGATCGCGGACCGGCCCGTTGTCCTCGGACGGCGGACGTTCGACTCGATGCGTGACGAACTGCCGGGCACGGCTCAGATCGTATTGAGTCGCTCGAAATCAACATTTCCAATCGAATCGGCCCACCACGCGGAAGGGATCGACGAGACCATCGAGACAGTCGAATCGCTCGGGGATGATCGTGCCTACGTGATCGGCGGGGCGGTCATCTACGACCTGTTTCAGCCCGTTATCGACCGGATGGTTCTCAGCCGGATCCCGGGTGCGTACGAGGGGGATGCATACTTTCCAGACTGGAAGGCGGCCGACTGGACCCTCGTCGACCGCACCCCCTATGATGCGTTCACGCTCGAGGAGTGGGTTCGGGAA
>JAQCMX010000038.1 GCA_028274885.1 Haloarculaceae archaeon | reverse complement strand
CACACTCGGTACGGCCTGGCTGTTTGTTCTCGTGAAACTTCTCCTCGCCGTCGCAGTCGTGGTTCTGTTTGCCGACTACGTCAGCGACAGGCCGAGTGAAGGAAACCTGTTTTTTGCGATTGTTGCCGCCGTCGGTCTTGGTCCCGCCGGCAACAATTTTCTTCTTTTTATTTTTAGCTGATTACAGGCGCTAAGCCCCCTTCCTCAAGCAGCGACCGACGGGAGCGAGTAGGAAGGGGATACAGCGCCGTCATTGTTTCACTTTCACTGCGCATGGCCTTACTACCCCTGCGGTCGAAACCGGTAGTACGATGCTCGCCACGCTTGCGATGGTGTTCAAGCGTGGTTCGAAAATCTGTGATTTTCGTCATCACGAAAGACGGAGTCTTTCGAACGACGACGAGAACGCGCACTGTCGGTTGTGGTCGAGTGTCCGTCCGGTAGGAGTGGGACACTCCAAACCGCCTATAAAGGGGACTCGCCTGCGGAGTCTGGCATCCCTGTGTCCACGTCGGGTATAAATTCCGACACAGAAACAGAAAGCCCTGTCCTCAACAAGCGAGGGGCGAGTAGCCCCGAGCGCGGTAGGGCAGGGTAGTTCACACTGGAGGCCGCCTGTTCACATGAAGACTTTTTTGACAGCGAAGCGGCGGTACCTGTCTGTGTATTGGCAGGTGGATCAAACCACGAGTCCAGCGTAATACTGTTGGCTGTAAGTTCTTCAAGAATTTCGCCACGTGGTGGCGAGTATCGTAGATCAGTTACAGCCAACAGTATGAGAAGTACCGCAATAATCGCTATCAGAGGTCACTTCAAAGCCGCTTTTGTCACTGTCTCTGCTTCACCCAGACCGACGCTTCAATTCGTTTGGCTACCACTTCGAGATTGAACGGTTCATACCGGCTCAGGTCGACTTTCGAACCCCTGACTGGAACGTACCGATCAGAACTGCCTGTTGGCACGAATTCACTCCATCCACGCGGCAAGACGGGTCAACACCGGAGCGAAAACAATCATCGCAGTCCCAACGAGACGGACACGTCGTGTTGCGTTTTCGCGGGGTTGGAACTGGACAGCTAGCACGTTTTCGTAACTCCAGCTAGCGAGTTTGAGAAGTCGGCCCGGGACGATGAGATGGACAAGACCGGCGAGAGCACTCAAGACTGCACCCGCACGCAACAGCGTAGGCGGTGACGGCATCAACACATCTTAGGGCAAGCACCTCATGTATCTGTCTCCCGCTGCCGTCCGCAGCAATCAAATGGCCGCATGTAAAATCACCAGTCATGGATCTATTCGGGACCGCAGGGATCCGCGGTCCGGTCACAGAGATCACGCCCAGTCTCGCCCTCACTGTCGGACGTGCTGTCGGCCAGGAAATCCGCGGGGGCGAGCACTCGGCACCAGAGGCCCCCGAGGTCGTCCTCGCCCGCGATGGGCGCGAGACAGGAGCAACGCTGGCCGCCGCCGTGGAAGCGGGGGTGACAAGCGCCGGTGTCGACGTTCTCAGGGCCGGACAGCTACCAACGCCCGCTCTCGCGCACGCCTCGCAGGGACGGTACGGTGTCGTGCTCACAGCGAGTCACAACCCCCCGGCGGACAACGGGATCAAACTATTTGTCGACGGCTGTGAGTTCGACCGCCCGGCCGAACGGCGCATAGAGCGTCGGGTCTCCGAGGGTTGCGACACGGCCCCGTGGAACGAGTGGGGGACAACAACGCGTTTGGAGCCACTCGACACCTACCGGAAGGCGGTCACAGCCTACGCCAAAGAGCATGGGTCCAACCCGAACCATCTCACCGTCGCCGTCGACTGCGGCGGTGGGATGGCGAGTCTGGCGACACCGCAGGTCCTCCGTACACTCGACGTCGACGTTCGGGCGCTAAACGCCAACGTCGACGGTCAGTTCACGGCCCGGGGGAGTAAACCGACCGCCGAGACGCTCGGGGATCTTCGACATTTCGTCGCAGATGGGTCCGCAACGCTCGGTATCGGTCACGATGGTGACGCCGACCGTATTGTGATCCTCGATGCCGATGGCACGGTCGTTCACGAAGACACCGTGCTCGCGATTCTGGCAGCATACTTCACACGGGAGTGTGACACGGACAGTCCGGTCGTTGTCACGACACCGAATGCCTCAGCCCGGATCGACGAGCAGGTTCGGGCCGCCGGTGGTCGGGTCGAACGCGTCCGGTTAGGGGCGCTCCACGAGGGGATCGCACGCGTTCGTGCCGAAGGGGGTTCGGTCGCCTTCGCAGCCGAACCCTGGAAACACGTGCATCCCCGGTTGGGTGGGTGGATCGATGGTGTCGCATCCGCAGCAGTGTTTACCCGTCTTGTGGCCGCCGACGGGCTTGACAGCCTCCGAGCGCCCGTGACGGAGTTACCCTACCGAAAGGAAAGCATCACCTGCCCAGACGAGCGGAAGGAAACGGTCATGAACCGACTCGGGTCGGCGCTGCCACGGGCTTTCCCGGATGCGACTGTCCGAACCGAACACGGTGTCCGTCTGACCCTCCCAGACGGGTCGTGGACGCTCGTACGCCCCAGCGGGACCGAACCGTACGTGCGGGTGTACGCCGAAAGCGAAAGGATCAATCAGTTCCTCGACGAGGTCATCAGCGAGGTTGAAGCCGCAGTCGAGTCCTGATCCCGTCCCACGATAACGATTGGCAAACTAGCACGACCGCCCTGGAGATATGATACACCTCTCATGTGATACTGTTGGCTGTAACATCGTACCGAAGCTGGAACGCACGTTTTATAACTTGGACCGGATTATCCGTACATATAAATGCCCAAATCAAACGGACCACAGCAAGGGACCCGGCACAAGTTACAAAACGACGCACGCGAGCGCGGGACCTCCCCACCCCAGCGCTCGGTCACAGCATTCGAGACGGGCGAGAAGGTCCACCTCAAGATCGATCCCAGCGTCCAGGACGGACGATACCACCCGCGTTTCGACGGCCAGACCGGCGAGATCTGCGGGGAACAGGGCGATGCATATAAGATTTCGATCACCGACGGCGGCAAGGAAAAGACCATTATCGCAAAGGCCGCACACCTGACCACCCAGGAATGACAATATTCAAAGAAAAGGTCGACGAGGAGTATCTGACCGTTGCAGAAACGAAAGAGATCCTCGAGAGCCTCGAACAGGAGCGGGTGGCCGACGAGGATCGGGATATGAGATACGAACTCTCACGAGCGATCGAACACGTCAATACCTTCGCGTATCTCGACACCGAGCAGTCCCGGGCGTTCGTCGCGGAACTGCTCGAACTGGAGAAAGTCGACGAAAAGACGGCCTACAAGATTGTCGATCTGCGCCCACAGGACAGGGACGAACTCCGCTCCCTGTACGCACAGGAGCGGTTCTCGCTGTCGGGCGAAGAGCTCGACGAGATTCTGAACGTGGTCAAACAGTATATCTGACCCCGTTCTGTGGTTGCCCTTGCCTCCCAGCCGTTCCGTGTCCCTTCGGCCGGACTGTACCGGTACTGGTCGGGCAAAGCAGGCTTGTGTGAGGGACCCACACCGAGTGAAGGACAACGGGGCAACATTCACGTAACCGGTACCCGTACCCACAACACATGAGCGATGACGACAGCGACGAGACGTCGGAGCAGGGAACAGCCGTGGTGCTCGATTTTCTCCCACACGGCCGGACTGAAGACGACCGCCCGCAGTATCAAAAGGAGCCGCTCGCGTATGCGCTCGATACCGCCGAATTTTCACTGTATGAACTCGCTTTAGATCCCGACGCCGACGTCACGATCGGCGACGAGATCGACGTCTACAGTACCTCGGATATCGACCGAACGAACGCAATCGGCTACGACGATCTTTCAGGCGGCGCCAGTTCCGAACTCGAATACGTTATCGAGGATCTCGTCGAGGACGAACAACAACGGTTCGTCGATTTCTACAACGACGCACAACCGATCACCCTGCGTCTCCACCAACTGAACCTCCTCCCGGGAATCGGGAAGAAACTCAGAAACAATATCCTGGACGAACGCAAGCGAACCCCATTCGAGGGGTTCGACGACCTGGAGTCACGCATCGACGGGCTCCACGATGCACAGGAGGTACTCGTCAAGCGGATCATCGAAGAACTGCGCGAGGACGATCTCAAGTACCGTATTTTCGTGCGGGACGACAGTCAGGAATGAGCAACGGGACCCAGCCAGACGAGGGGTCGGGAGGCGACAAGTCCGACACTGAGGAGTCCCACGACCCAGACCAGCGGGAGTTCCGTGACCCGGACCAGCTCCGGGTGCGAGCGGGCGTGCGCGGGGACCCGGGTCGCGATCAGCACTTTTTGATTGACGACCGCGTTCTGCACCGGCTTCCGGCCTACGCCACCAGCATCGGAGCCGACACGGGCCACATCCTCGAAGTCGGCGGAGGGACCGGCGCACTGACCGACAGACTGCTTGCGGTCGCCGACCGGGTAACGGTCATCGAGCAGGACACAGATCTGGCCGGGTTCCTGCACGAGGAGTTTGCAGCGGAAATCGCGGCCGACAGGCTGCGTGTACGCACAGGAAATGCACTCGACGTGGCGCTACCGGCGTTTACCTGTTCCGTGTCGAACCTTCCATACGGCATCTCCTCCGAGATCGCGTTCCGGCTCCTGCCCGAGGGTCGACCCATGGTGTTGACCTTCCAGAAGGAGTTCGCCAGGCGGATGACGGCTGCGCCCGGCGACGACGAGTACAGTAGACTCTCGGTCACAGCGGGACATTACGCTGATGTCGAGATCGTCGAACCGGTCCCACCGGAAGCGTTCGAGCCACAACCGGCCGTGGACAGTGCCGTCGTACGGACCCTCCCGAGAGACCCCGAGTACGAGGTGCCCGACGAGTCGTTTTTTATGGAGTTTCTCCGGGCAGTTTTCACCCAGCGGCGCAAAACTATGCGCAACGCCATCCGGAACACGACCCACATTTCGGGTCTCGACGACGCCGAAAGCGCTGTGGGTGCAGCGCCGGAGGACCTCCTGAACAAACGTGCGGGGGATCTGACGCCGGCGGCGTTCGCTCGACTCGCAACCATCGCCTGGGAGGTCGGTGAGCCAGGCCAATGAGCAACGAGCGCCCGGAGTTAGCCGACAAACGGGATCTTCGATCGGTCTACCAACCCGCAGAGGACTCGCGTTTGCTCGCGGAGACAGCGATCGAAGCCATCGACGACGGCTCGGTTGTGCTCGATCTCGGGACGGGATCGGGCTACGTTGGGACCCGTATTAACGAGGAGGCGGGCGCGCGGGTGGTGGGGTCTGATCTGAATCCCGTGGCGTGCAGGCAGACCAGAGAGGCTGGCATCCCGGTCGTCAGGGCCAATCTCCTCGGTCC
>JAQCMX010000034.1 GCA_028274885.1 Haloarculaceae archaeon | reverse complement strand
GATTACTCCACAGCCACGATCCGCCGGACACGGCCGCTCCCTTCTGTGAACGCGGACGTGAGAACGTAGATTTCCCCTTGCGGATCACGAGCCAGGGCGAGCAGTGCCTCGGACAACCGTCCGCTCTCGGTTCCGGAGACGACAAGCTCGGACATCGGCCAGGGTTTCCCGCCGTCGTCAGGGCGCTCGGTAGCAAAGATCGGGGAGGGTGCGGCAAAGTCACCGAAGATATATCGCCCCTGCAGCGCCGGAACATCCTCGCCGCGGTAAACGTACCCACCAGTGACCGCACGGGAACCCGGCCGGTTGTACTCGATGATCGGGTCGTTCAGACCGCCATCGGTGTCGCCGGGACAGACTTTGACCGGGGATATCCGGTTCGTGAGAGACTGCCAGGTTTTCGGATTGAACAGGTTCAGCGGATTGTCAGCCACGGCGTGCCCGATTGAGGTACTGGGCGCACACGAAGAGCCCTCCACGATCGGCCAGCCGTGATTGGCGCCCTTCTCGATGATGTACACTGACTCACGAATGTGTTCGCCCACGTCCGCGACGTACAGGTCCTCGCCGTCGAAGGACATACGATATGGGTTGCGCAGCCCCCAGGCGTAGTACTCGTTACGGCCCGTCTCGCCGACAAGCGGGTTGTCCGGCGGAACACCATACGCCCGTTCGCCCGCCCTCTCGTCGACGTCTATCCGGAGAATCCCGCCCAGGAGATTGTCGGTCGTGTTCTGGGCGGCCTGTCCCTGGTCGTGCCACCAGGAGGTGCCCTCGTCGCCGAAACTGGTCCGCTGCCCGTCGCCAAGTGCGACGTAAAGATACCCGTCGGGTCCGAAAGTAATGGCCCCGGCGTTGTGGACGGATCCAGGTTCGGGAACCTCGAGGATCCGGCGCTGGGAGTCGGGCACGACCCCCCCGAGGTCCTCGGTGGCCTGGAACTCCGAGAGGACTGCAATGTGTGACAGGCCCTCGTCGGACATGGATTCGGGGAGCGCACCGCTGTACCGGAGATAGAACCGCCGGTTGTCCGAGAATTCGGGGTGGACGGCGAGACCGATCAGTCCCTTTTCATCGGAGACTTCCGCCATCTGATCGCTGACGTCGAGAAACACCCCGTCGGCGAGACCATCCCCTGTCTGTCGAAGCACCTGCCCGGTCCGTTCGATCAGGAGGCTGTCGCCGTTCGGAAGAAAGGCCATACCGGTCGGAAAGGTAAGCCCTGACACCTCCGCTTCGAGACCGATTTCGGGGCCCTCGGTGCGCGAACTCTCGGTACTCGTTCCCAGCGTACAGCCCGCGACGCTGGCCGCTCCGGCCGCGATTCCTGTTGCGAGGAACTGGCGACGACTAAGTGAATCCTCGTTCATCATCTGAATCCTTTGAGACACGACTAAATAACGTTTCGAAGGCGCTGGAAGTGATCGTTCAGGCGATCTGTCACCGACGGACAACAGGGGCGGACGCGGGAAGCACATCCGTGATTTTATACCGAGGCGAGTGTACGGACACCTGTGAACGAACGGAACAACGTCTTGCTCGTGGTTCTCGACTCCGTTCGGGCGAAAAACACGAGTCTCCACGGCCACGATCGGGAAACGACGCCGTTTCTCTCGGAGTTTGCGGACCGCTCGACGGTGTACACGCAAGCCAGAGCGCCCGGGATCCACAGTATTGCGAGCCACGTGAGCATGTTCACCGGGGAACACGTCGAGGAGCACCGGGCGATGCGCCACACCACACGGATCGAGCCCAGCCGAACGATATGGCACGAACTCGGCGCCGACTTCGGCTACGAGACGGGTCTGTTCACCAACAATCGGATCGTCTCGAACGCCTCGAATCTGAGTGAGAGTTTCGGGCACATCCACGAACCACGCTATCCACTGGCAGAGCGCATAGAGAACAAACTCGACGGGACGGTACTCAAACGTACCTACTTCCGGGCGTACGACGGGGTCGCTCGTCTCACAGCGTCCATCCGGTCTCAGGATACTGCACAACCGGACGGGACACAACAGAACAAGCAGGTCGAGGGCGAACCGGAGACGACAGGGACCGGAGCGAAAGGGGGCACACTCGGGAAACTGACCGAAAGCGTCACCGGCAGGATCAACGACGTAGCCGAGACTGTCGGTCTCCCCGGATCGTCGGCGTCGGGGTACAAGACGCTGTATGGCAAGGCGTTCACCGATGCCTTCCTGGAGTGGGAGTCCGGACAGAACGGCCCCTGGGCAGCGTGTATCAACCTGATGGATCCACACTCACCGTATGAACCCAACCCGGAGTTCGACCGCTGGGCACAACAGCGGCACTGGCAGATCCAAGCGGAGAGGAAACCGAGCGTCTGGGAGACCCTCCGAGGGCGCGGGTGGGACCAGATCGAAGCGCTGGAACCGCTGTACGATGGGGCAATCAGACAGTCAGATGCCATCGTCCGTGACCTGGTGACGGGACTGGAAGACCGGGGGCTGCTGTCGGAGACGCTCCTGATCGTCACGAGCGACCACGGCGAGGCCTTCGGCGAACGGAGTCGCCTCAACGAGGACGTGCGTCTCCGGGATCACAAGTGGGGGATCCACGAGGTGCTGACACACGTCCCGCTGGTGATCAGTTACCCCGGCCAGAACGAGGCGGAACTCGTCACGGACCCGGTCTCCCTGACCGATATGCCGGCGGTGATGCGCACAGCAGCCACGGACGAGGCCGGACCGGAGCAACTAATCGGTGACGGCGTCGTGTTGGCCTCCACCTTCCGACTCCCCGAGGAGAAGGTCACGAAGTACAGGTCAGTTGAGGGGGTTGAGAAGTACGTCGGACCGTGGCGTGCGGTCTACGAGACTCGGGACGGGTCGGTCCGGAAGTTCGCACAAAAGGGCGATCAGTACGTGACTCTCGACGTTGATAGGACCGACGACGTGACGATACAGTCCCGGGAGCCACACGAGCGCGTCGCCGAGGTGTACGACCCACTGAGCGACAGCGACCTCGTGACCCAGAAGACAACAGAGATCGATGAGGAACTGGAAAAAAAGCTAGAGGATCTTGGATACATCCGCTGATCACGTCTCTCGGAAGGTTACTCACCGAACCGACCCAGACATATCGGATGTTCAGTATCTGCCGCGTGTGTTTTGTTGCTCTGGGCGCTCGTTCTGGAAAGTTCGCCGGACAGCGAGCACACCCAATCAGTGACGATTTCGTCAGGGTGAGTATTGCTGGCTGTCGCTGCCGTCTGACGGCCCGTCGGTTGATCTGGAACCGACAGACACTGCGGATCTCACCACGCAACAGATAGTGCTGTGTCATGGCGTGAAACAGCCGTTTTGATCCGCGAAAGCGGTACAGACTCGCGATAATCAGTATCAGCATGTTTGACTGTGTCCGGGAGGATCACCTCGACAACTTCGCTGTGAGTGTTAAGCCGCTTTTATATACGATGTAATGGATGTTATGCTGTCAGATTACTTTTTACCGTTGGGCACTAATGATAATACATGAGTGATGCGGAGTCACCAACGGATATGAGCAGCGCCGATCACGAGGACCACGATCACCACGTTGGCCCTGGCTACGCCACACCGCAGGCAGCAATCGAGCAAGCTGAACCTGAAAAGCTGGCCTACGTAATGGGGTTGTACGTCGGAACAGATGTCGATGCCCCTGATTTCGTCGCCGTCGTCGATGTTGATCCCGGTTCAGATACATATCAGGAGGTGATCAACCGGATAGCAATGCCCAACGAGGGTGACGAGTTGCACCACTTCGGCTGGAACGCCTGTTCGTCCTCATGTCATGCCGAAGGGTTAGAGCGCAGTCACCTCGTGGTCCCGGGGCAGCGATCGTCGCGGATTCACATCATCGATGCGACTGATCGTCGTGAGCCGGAAATCGAGAAAGTCATCGAACCCGAGAGGGTTTTCGAGCATGATCTTTCGGCACCGCACACCGTCCACTGCGTCCCGGGCGGCAACATCGTCATCAGTATGCTCGGTGATGCAGACGGCGATCTACCGGGTGGGTTTCTTGAACTCGGTGAGGATTTTGAGATCAAAGGCCGCTGGGAGGCCGACAGCGGCGAGATGCAGATGAACTACGACTACTGGTATCAACCCCGGCACAACGTGATGATCTCGAGTGAGTGGGCCGCACCGAAGACGTACTACCCGGGTTTCGATCTCGAGGATGTCGAGAATGGGGACTACGGGCAACGACTCCACGTCTGGGACTGGGAGAACAGAAGTCACGAGGAGACGCTGGACCTGGGCGAGGAGGGGCAGATACCCCTGGAAGTCCGGTTCCTGCACTCTCCGGAATCGACCCACGGTTACGTTGGCGCAGCACTTTCATCGAACATTTTCTACTTCTCCAACGAGGGTGGTAACTGGCATGCAGAGAAAGCGATCGACTTCGAGGCCGAGGAACACCCCGACTGGGACATGCCGGTGCCGGCACTGCCGACAGATATCCTGGTCTCGATGGATGATCGTTATCTGTACGGTTCAAACTGGCTACACGGCGAAGTCTGGATGTACGACATCTCGGATCCTGCGAACCCGCGGAAGGCCGATTCAATCTCGCTTGGCGGCTTCTTCGGTGAGTGTCAGTCGTTGGGGGATCGTGAACTGACCGGTGGCCCCCAGATGCTTCAGCTTTCCTTAGACGGTGAGCGATTGTACTGGACCTCATCGCTTTTTTCCTCGTGGGATAACCAGTTTTTCCCGGAGATGTCCGAGGAGGGTTCGGTGATGCTGAAGGCCGATATCGACCCCCGTAACGGGACGCTGACGCTCGACGAAGACTTCCTGGTTGACTTTGGCGAGATGCCCGAGGGGCCGGCTCGCGCCCACGAGATTCGCTGGCCGGGCGGTGACTGTACCAGCGACGTCTGGCGGTGACAGTAGCCGACCGTATTGGCGGGCAGCACACAACCGATACTATGAAATCCACGACATCGGTGCTCAGGGCGGGAACACAACGACCCTAAACAGGATGAGCTATACAGTCGAACTGATCCGGAATGGGATCTCAAACACCATCCCGGTGAGACCGGAACAGACGGTGCTTGCGGCCGCCGAGGATGTCGACCGGAGTCTTCCGTTTGGCTGTCGGACAGGGGCCTGTGGCACCTGCACTGGGCGTGTACTGGCAGGGGAGCTAGAGCACAGGCGCCCACCCCGTGCACTCAAGACCAAACATCTTGACGCAGGATACGTGCTCCTATGTATCGCCGAGCCCAGGGCAGATAGCCGTGTGACAGTCGGCAAGGATGTTGTGGCCGAACTCGTCGAAAACCCCTGGAAGTGATCCTGAATACAACCTCGGATCTGTTACGAAGGGCCGCTCCGATTGGATTCCTCGTAGGCGAGTGGAACTCCCAGCGAGCGGTTGTGTGAATCCGTTCCCGGATACAGAAGATTGTCCCCGACTGCCCCTGTTTCGGAAATCCGGAGGGGTTCGGTGAGACCTCCGTACCAGGGACAAATGAGACACCTGGGAGCAGTCGATGGTGATATCGGGTCGTTCCCCGCCAACAGTATCGGACCGGATTCCGCCGGCTGTGCTCGAAAGACCCCGCTGTGGCGGTGCTCTCTCGAAAGACATCGTGGACCAATGTGCAGACCGTGGCGTGGAGACGATAGCGGTTGGACATCCGAAAAACAGTCGTGCGGATGAAGACTGGGGTCGTCACGGGAACAGGCGTCTGCACGATTGGGCGTTTGAAACCGTGCTGAGTCACATCGAGTACAGGGCCGAAGAACGTGGTATCGAGGTAAAGCGTGTTGAGGAGTACGAGTTAGCCACCTCGATTACCTGCTGTGCGTGTGGGATGACAGCGGATTCGAACCGTGTCGAGCGTGGCTTGTACGTGTGTGAGAACTGCAAGCTGGTCGCTAACAGCGACCTGAATGCGGCGGAGAATATGCGGGCGACGGTAACTCCGAGTCCTGCTGAGGATAGGAGTAACGGCTGTCTGGCCCAGCCATCGGTGCGCCTGTTCGACAAATCAACGGGGAGCGTAGCCCCTCAAGAACAGGTCTGTCCGTAGACCGGCAAATATCCCAACGCTTGCGGGATCTCCGATCCCGCTCTGTTCACGGCGAGGAGGAGGTCACTGTATACACAGAATGTGTCACCGAAAGTGTCACAGGCTCTGTCTACCCGATTCCTGTCGGGGGCCGCATGCAAGATCGAAGGTACAAGTACAGCACTGCCCGAAGCGTAATGACTGTTGACACCCTACGCGGTGGTATGCGTGAGGTACTCGTGATTGGCGGTGGGGTAGCCGGACTCCAAGCAGCCGTGTTCACCGCAAAGGCTGGGTTAGACACGCTTGTGCTGAGTGGCGACGAGCCGTTAGTGTGTAGCACTGACAAGATCCAAAATTTGGTTACCAGGGAGCAGATTGCCGGTGACGAGATTATCGATACCGGCAGCGAACGGGTTCGGTCGCTGGGTGGCGAAATCAAAGACACGACAGTGACTAATCTTACGCGAGAGGACACGCCGGGGCCATTTACCGCCACGACTGACACCGCTGAGACACATACCACCGAACGTGTGATCGTTGCGACGGCCAGTGAGTTCGACTTTCTGGAACCGTTGCGTGACGAGCTCGAATTTGTAAGTGGTCGGGAGGGGGAGTTCACGATGGAACAGCATATTGAGACAGACGAGGCGAATCGGGCAACTGATAATATGTTCGTTGCCGGGCTGGCAAACACGTGGGAGTATCAAACCTCAGTAGCCATCGGTGATGGCGCAAAGGCAGCTGTCAACCTGATCAGCGACCGGCGCGATGAGGCGTATATCGACCACGACTGGTAAGCCGGGCAGTACACCCCAACGGGACACAACGTGTTGGGACCACACAGCCAAGCACGGGTACCACACCGAGGGGTCTCGTGGTGTCAATCAGGCAACGAGGGGGTCGTAGGACGGTCGTTCGGCGGTTCTCAGGCCACGACATCTTTCCAGGAACGGGTTGGCTCCCAGCCGAGCATTCGTCGTGCCTTCGCCGTGGCAAACGCGGTGGAGTCGCCCTCGACGGTCACGTTGTCGGGAACTCCACCGACATGTTCGCGCATCAACGTCTGCAGTGGCCCCCCGAGAGCGTTGTCCGAAGCCACGCAATTGAACGCCTCGTGGCCATCGAAGTTGGCGTCAAGTGCTGCCTCGACCATGTCGACCACATCGCGCACGTCGACGTACGACCAGTAGTTGCCGGCGCCGGCATCCGGGTTTTCGACGTACTCCGACTCCCGACAGGGGTAGGCCTCGGGGAATTGAATCCACGACGGGCGCAGTGACGCAACACTGACAGGGTCCCGTCGTGTGACCATCTTGCCGATCTCCTCGGTGACGACCTTCGAGAGCCCGTATGACCCCTCCGGACGCAAGGTGTGGCTCTCGGTAACTGGTAGTTCGTCCGGCACAGGTGGCTCCGCAGCGAAAAAAAAGCCATAGGCGCCATCGGAGGACGCTTGGACGATGTCCGCACCGACGCGACCTGCGGCCGTGAGCACGTTGTGTGCAGCGAGTGTGTTGTTCCGGTACAGTTCGGTCCCGGCGTGTGTTCCCTCGACGGGGATCGCGGCCCAGTGGACGACGGCGTCCGGTTCCTGTGCGGTGAGAATATCGAAGACCGCACCGGTGTCTGTCAGATCGACCGCGCGGTAGTCGACATCGTCGCACCCACCGTCTCGCGGGCGTTCGTGGTCCAGACAAACCACGTCGTGTTTTCCTGCGAGTCGATCCACGATCCACGTCCCGGAGCTACCGAGTCCCCCTGTGACGATGAGATCCATACCTGTGCCACGACACCCAGGGGTCAAAGTGTGTTCGGTTCCCTTTCGGGAGTAACGCAAAGCCTATTTTGTCCGGTCTGTCAGGATGGGGTATGAGCGATGGTGTCACCGTCGACGGACTTTCGCTGTTACAGCGAGTTGCACTGACGAGTATCGTTGCGGCCGAAATTGAGGGGGTGACACCGGTAGAGTCGCTCGGTATCAAAGGCCGGGTCCGGAAGCAACTTGAGAACGTCGACACTGAGCTGACCGGAGAGCCAACCGAACGTGACGTCATCCGCGCGCTAAACGCACTCGGTGCCCACTCCTATGTGAACGAGACACAGCCGTCGACCTCAGTGACCGGTAAGGGCCGCCCTCGGTATGAGCTCGAAACCGACCCCGCGGTCGTTGTCGATGCCCTCCGGGGTGACGGTCGTCTAGAAAAGCTACTGGAGAATCTGGAGGGGTAATATCGGTCAGGCTTTTGCCCCGGGGACGCCTTCCTTCCGGGTGACGTATCCTGCGATCCGGTTGCGGACAGACTTCGATTCGATGTTCGTAAGCTCCTGTACGAGTTCCTTGTTGTGCTCGAAGTCCTGTCCCCAGGCGTCGGGATACCGCTCCATCAGGATACGGCCGGTCTTTTTGACGTATGCTGGCTTGATAGCCATCTCTTGCCCATACGTAACCGGGTCTCCCTCTAAAAGGATTCGACTCGGTTGTCCGGAGCGACGCCACCTGTGGCCGACGTTTAATTGGAGGCGATGACGTCGTCGATGCGGACGATCATGGTCGCGGCCTCGTTCGCGCTCTCGACGGCCTCGCGTTTGACAGCAGCGGGGTCGAGCACGCCGTGTTCGATCGGGTCGTCGACGACACCCGTCTGGCCCTCGCTGATGAGGCCGTAGGCGTTCCCCGCGTCGTGTTCCGCTCGGAGGTCGACGAGCGCATCGATCGGATCGAGACCGGTGTTTTCAGCCAGCGTTCGCGGGATCACGTCCACAGCGTCGGCGAAGGCCTCGACAGCCAACTGTTTGCGCCCTTCTACGCCAGCTGCGTTCTCGCGAACGTAGTTTGCTATCTGTATTTCCGTCGCGCCAGCACCGGGGACGACACCGCCGGACGCTATGGATGCCGTAACGACATCGAGTGCGTCACTCAGCGCCCGTTCGAGTTCGTCGACCACGTGTTCGGTCCCCCCCCGGGCGAAGATGGTCACAGCTTTCGCCGCAGCCCCACCTTCGACAACGACGTGTTCGTCGTCGTCGTGTTTTTCGACCTCTGTTGCATCCGCTTCGCCCAGATCGTCTTCCTCGAGTGTCTCGACAGAGCCGACCCGACTCGCACCGGTTACCGCACAGACGTCGGTGAGATCGTCGCCGTCGATATCTTCGAAGGCAAGGATACCGTGCTCTGCAAGATAGGTTCCGACCTGATCCTCGATGTCACCGTCGACGAACACGACGTCTGCACCGGTTGCCGCGATTTCATCCGCGTAGCCACGTAGCTGCTCCTCCTCGGCCTCGAGGGCGGCGTTGAACTGATCGACGTCAGTTACCTCGTACTCGGCATCGATGTTGCTCTCTTTGATCTCAAGATCAGCATCCAGCGCAGCGATTGCTGCGTCCTCGACCGACCGCGGCATGTTGCCGTGAGCTGGTTCCTCGTCGACGATGACGCCCTCGATCAGTTCTGTCGCGCTCGATGCGCCGCCCACCCTCGTATGGATCGCGATGTCGTCTCGCTGTACCTCCTCGCCGTCACGAACAGCCCGGATTGTGTCTACGACAGTTTCGGCCAGATCGGTCGCAGCAACGTCGCCGGTACCCTTCCCGGTCATGCTCGATTCGGCGACCTGCACGAGCTGTTCGTCCTCGAGGTCACCGGCGACGACGCCCTCCGCTATGGATTCCTTGGCCAGCCGCGCCGCCTCGTGATACCCCTCGACGATAGTCGTCGGGTGCACTTCGTCGTCGAGCAGACTCTCTGCGTTTTTCAACAGTTCGCCCGCCAGAATCGAGGCCGTTGTGGTTCCATCGCCAACCTCCTCTTCCTGTGTCTCTGCAACCTCGACGAGCATCTGCGCTGCCGGATGTTCGATATCCATCTCGTCGAGGATCGTCGCCCCGTCGTTTGTGATCACGACATCCCCGTCGTCGGAGACAAGCATCTTGTCCATCCCTCGTGGACCTAGTGTTGTGCGTACCGACTGGCTTACAGCCTTGCCTGCAGTGATATTCGATGACTGTGCGTCGTCGCCCTCTGTCCGCTCCGTATCCTCACTCAAAATGAACAGAGGCTGTCCACCCGTGCGTCGCTGGCCAGATTGTGACATTGTTGATTTCCTCGTTAAGATAATCGTTTGCGGTTCTATATAAATATTGCTACTCGGTACGACCCCAAAAACGCAGTACACTATACCCTCGAATATAAACATATATACAGATGCTCGAACTGGAGCATGGGTTCCGAATCGTCGACAGCCAGGTCCAGCTTGAACCCGAAAGGAATCGACGGCGGCGCGGGGAGGGTGGCCCGGAGCAAATCGAACGGGAGTTACACCAGGCGGGCGTCGTTCGCGCTCTCACCATGCCTGGGGACAGGCAGGGAAGCTACCTGAAGGCCAACAACGGCGTCGCACGAATGGCCGTCGATCGACCGTTCCACGCCGTTGCCCGTGTCAAGGGTGTGCGAGATCCGGGTGGTGGAACCGGCAGCCGTATAATAAATCTGACACAGTCCCGGTCCGAGGAACACACCTCGCCGGACGACATCGAACAGTACGCCTATGAGGATCGGTTTGTGGCGTTCATGCTCAATCCGCAAAGCGATGGGCTTCCCGACGGGGAGGTCCTCAGAAGACTCGAAGATGTCGATATGCCAGTGTTGACGTACGGTGGTCGTGGTTTCCCGCCCGAACGAATCGAAGCGACGCTTCTATCGTACGACTTTCCGCTGATCCTCTCTCACTTCGGCGGATACTCTCTGGACAGGTCACAGATGCTGGACGGGATCGAACTGTTGGATCAGCACGACAACTGTTATCTCGAGACCAGTTACGTCAGATTTCGGGACCCGCTTGAAAAGGCAATCATGGAACACCCTTCACGGGTCGTCTTCGGTAGCGGCGCCCCATCTTTCCACCCCAACGTGGCGGTAATGGAGATACTGACCCTCGATATCCCACAGGACGCCATGCGAAAGGTCTTTTCAAAGAATATCTCTCGCGTCATCGACGCTGTTGCACGGTAGCCGATCCCAGACGAACACCGTCACCGCCAGTCATAGACTGCCACGGCCCGGTCGGCCCGCTGTGTAATTCCGTTTGGATTGCGCCGCGGAGCTCGGTCCTGCCGTCTCGCCCCGAACCCGTCTTTGATACCACGAACGGTATTCAGACAGACATCCCGGCCCGTCCCCAGCCAGTTCGATGGTGTTCCATCACCCCACACAACGCTCCGGAACTCCTCGAGTGCCTCGGCGCCGGCGTGCCCACACAGGCGCCGGAAGACCGTCGGCCTCAGGTAATAATTTTTGACGAGTCGGTAGGCCAGCGACCGGTATTTCCACCCTCGATCCGTCCGTTGCTGGCCACCATCAGCGGTGAGTTCGGATCTCACCGCCATAGACTCGTCCCAGGTAACGTCGTAGTCTGTCGCCGCAATTCGGTGTGCGATGTCACGAGTCCCGCCAACGTTGAGATACTCGTCGAATCCATCGAGAGAGTCCAAAACTTCCCGGTAGAAGACAGCATTTCCTGGGTTCAGATAGGTTACGTCACGGCCGGCGATCTGTCTCCGTTCGCTTTTGATCTCACTGCCCGACACATCCCCGCCGGCCCACGTCGGTCCGGTCACAACCGCCGTCCGGTCCAGCCCCGACCTCATCGCCTCTGCCCAGTCCGCCGTTACCCTGAGGGTGTGATTGACCAGTGCAATATTCGTGCCGGTCGCTCGCTCGATTCCAGCATTCCGTGCCACGTTGATAGTACGATCTGCAATCTCAACGAGTACGTCCACGTCTCCCCGTTTCTGCACCATCCCCGTCGTTCCGTCCGCCGAGGGCCCGTTAACTACGATCACCTCTGCCCCTGGTACCTGTCTTTGCAGCGCTGAGAGACAGTCGCCGAGCTCATCCCGGGCGTTCAGTGTCGGTACGACAACCGAAAGATCCACACAGTCTTATACCTACCCCCAGCCTTATAAGAAATCCGCACCGTCGTCTCGCAGATCCGGGCGGGAAACCTCCGGCAGTTCGTCTCGACGTACACGCGAACTCTCAGTGTCTTCCGGGGAGTCGGCATCAGATCGGATCGTCAGTATAGTTAGGCTCAAAGGTCAGGAGTCCCAAAATAGGATAGATGAACTCATCGCGTGGCGAGGGACGGGGGGTGACACAAGGCGTCGACGGTGGGGTCGTCCGTGGTTGTTCTATCGACGCGACGGAGTTGCGCCCGCTGTTGCGGGCACTCCCAAAACCGCGGGTCGCCTGGGCGGATGCGACGACGACCATCGTGGCAGGCGGTGAGACTGCGTGTCTCGTTGCGGACGGGGAGGAGCGATTTGGCTCGATACAGTCCCAGGCCAATGGGCT
>JAQCMX010000032.1 GCA_028274885.1 Haloarculaceae archaeon | reverse complement strand
TCCGGTTGCATGTCACCGGCCGGGACGCTCAGTCCACGTTTGACACCCGGTGACGAACCACATCGGCGTCATCGTCCCAGGTAAAGTTCCCCCCGTGGGTTCGAACCATCCGTTCCTTGTAGGCTTCGAGGTCTGCGGATCCCTCCCGTCTGGCGTCCTCGTCGGTCATATCGCCAAGCGTTCGCTCCGTCACGTCCACAACTTCGAACTGGTCCCCGTCGATTTCGAAGGTGTCTCCTTCCTCCGCGTGCCGGTTGCCTCTGTGGATCTGTGACATCTCACCGTCTGCGACAGCCTGTAACGTTCGCTCGTTTGGGAACACGTCTGTCGGGTCTATCTCTCCCATACTCATCGTTTGGGGGCTGCGTATATAATATCTCACGGATCGACATAACACAACGCGGACCGATTCAGTCGGTGCGCCCTCGCATCCGGGAGGGTGACGATCCCAGACCCCGGCGGTACCGGTCTGTCGTCCCTGATTCCAGGGCTGAAACACCGCCCGGATCAGAAAGACACTGCCTCGGTAGCTCTCTGACCTGTTGAGCACAACGACAGACCGAGGGGGCGATGAAAACACGGATGAGTGATTCGACCGAATTTGGGCTATCTGATGAGATACTATCTTGGTCTTGACGTTGGGGCAACGAACATCCGCTGTCTGGTCGTCGACGACGAACGTCGGGTCGTTGCACGGGACACCCAGCCCACGCCCCAGCGGACGACGGCTTCGGAGTTCGCTGTGTCCGCCGGACGCGCGGTCGATGCTACGCTCTCCACGGGCGGTCTGGGTCCCGGTGACATCGCCGCAGTCGGGATCGGATCTTTCGGTCCGATTGACACGACGGCCGGTACGATCACCGAGACACCAAATCTTGAAGCCGACGTGACCGGGATTCCGCTACGCGAAACTGTCGCCCGGCGCTTTCCCAAGTCCGTTCCCACGACGCTGCTCAACGACGCCGACGCCGGCGTTGTTGCCGAACACGAGTTGGGTGGCGACGACGAAAATGTAGTATATCTTACACTGTCCAGCGGTATCGGTGCTGGCGCGGTCGTTGACGGATCGCTCCTGCAAGGCCGGGCAGGAAACGCCGCCGAGGTTGGACATCTCATGCTCCAGTCGGAGAGCGACCGGGAATGTGGCTGTGGCGCCTCGGGCCACTGGGAGGCGTTCGCAAGCGGGGAGAACATCCCCGAGTACGCCCGCGACATTGCCGCCAAAGACGATATCCGGACGGATCTCCCTCTGGGCGAGGAAAATCTCTCCGCCGGGGCGGTCTTCGACCGGTACGGTGATGACCCCCTCGCGACGGAACTCGTCGACAGGGTCGGAACGTGGAACGCGATCGGGGTCGCAAATCTCGCCCACGCGTTCGCCCCTGACCGGGTGGCCATCGGAGGTGCATTAGCACGACACAACCCCACGCTCGTATTCGAACCCCTTGCCCGCTCGTTTACGGATCATCTGCTGGTTCAGCCCCCGGAGATTCATCTCACCAACTTCGGTGACGATGTCGTCGCTCTGGGTGCAATCGAACACGCGGTGACCAACCTGGACTGAACCTCAAGACGGTCCCTGGGCGAATTCCGGAACTGAGTTATAACCGACCGTATCAGTCGTCGCTGTGGGCGACATCGGCGTGCGATTCCGCCCGATCCCCTGTCGTCCCGGCGGGAACGACATCGACCCGGGTAAGCAGGAGGACGATTGCTGGCATGAACACGAAGGCGCTGACCAGCGCCAGTCCCATTGCGAGCGCGATAGCGAGTCCGAAGTTCGAGAGTACCGGGAAATCGGAGAAGATTAGCACCCCGAACCCGAACATGGTGGTCGCACCCGAACCCAGAACCGGACGTGATTTGGCGGTGATGGCCGTCCGCATCGCATTATCGGGCGAGGCACCCGAGACAGCCAACTCCTCCCGGAACCGCTCGTAGACGTGGATCCCGTAGGTGATACCGACACCGAATACGATCGAGGCTGTCGTCACCGTAAGTGGGTTCCAAGGCACGCCAATGAGATACATCGCACCGGCGACCAGCGCCAGCGTGCTCGCTGCAACCGATCCGACGAGGACGATCGACTCCCGGCCCGACCGGAGTGCCAGGGCGAGAAAGACCAGTCCCGCCCCGAAACTCAGAAGTGTCGTCCGTGTGAGCCCGGCGGTCACATTCTCGATCACGTTCCGGTTGATCACGATGTTCCCGCTGATACGGGCGTCCATCCCGTCTAGTGTTGCGTTTGCTGTCTGCTCGGTCGTTGTGATGACCTCCTTCTCCTCAGTTCCGTTGATCTGTTCCACGTACAATTGGACGAGTAATCGATCCGGTGTCTGATCGAACGACTGTGACCCGACCGGTGGCATATCTGACCGTTGAAGCCTGCTAAACTGCTCGCTGCGCGTCTCGGGATCGTCCAGGATCGATCCGTCGGCCCCTGCCTGGCCGGACTGCATCCCGAGAGCACTCACTGCCGAAAGCGAGGTGACCACGTGGTCTGTCTGCTCGATTTCACGTTCGAACTCGCTGACCGCCTCGAGTTGTCCCTGACTGTTGTAGATGTCCGTCCCTTCGACAACCACGTACAGCACGTTCGGACTCCCGACAGTCGCCTCCAGCTCCTGCAGATCGCCTTTTTCCTCCGTATCGGGCCAGAAGTCGAACATATCGTCCTGGGTCTCGACCATTGGATAGGCTGCAAATCCGCCGGTAACCACGACGGCAAACACGAGTACGACAGCGAGTGGTCGGGCGGTGATCACCTGTCCAAGCCCACCTGCAAGCCGCGGTATAAGACCGGTAGTGTCCTCTCCTTGTCCCGTCGTCTCGGTCGACGAGGCGTTATTCGGGGAGCCATCGTCGTCGAAGATCGTCAACAGCGCGATCAGGAGAGTCAGGGAGAGCACCATCGACATGAAGACGCTGAACGCGGCGGTCAGGCCGAACTGGCGGACCGGTGGCACGTCCGCTGCCAGCAGTGATCCCAGTCCAACGAGCGTCGTTCCAAGCGCAAGTGTAAGCGACCGCCCCGCCGTCCGGGCCGCGATCCCCGCGGCGTCAACCGGTGTTTGCCCCCGTTCGCGCTCCTCAACGTACCGGGTCTGGATCTGGAGTCCGTAGTCGATCCCCAACCCGAGCGCGACCGGCATCACACCGAGCATAATGGCGTTGAAATCGAATCCGACAAACCCCATCATCCCGACCATTGTCAGCAACGCAACGAGTGTCACCACGAGTGGGATCAGGACACGTCTCGTCTTTCGGAGTCGACTACGCATCACGAGTGTCATCGTGACCAGAATGACCGCAAACGCGAGTGCGAACAGCGTGACCATCTCCGGCAGCATCAGACCGAACGCCGCCTCTTCGAAGATCGGACCACCGGTTATCGTCACTTCGGTTCCCTCTGGCATCGGCACTGACCCTGTTGCGCCGTTGATCTGCTCTTTGACGATTTCGTTTTCACTCGGTGGCATGAACCCGTAGAGGTCGTTTCTGTCCTCGGGAATCTCCGCGCTCCCGTACTGGAGTTGGACGATCGCAGTCCCGTTTTCCTCGCCGTAGTCGGGGACCAGATTGCCGAGCATCTGCTCGTTGGTCTGACTCGCCGACTCGAAGGCCCCGAGACGCACAGCTGCGTCCGCTCTGGTCTCCGGTAGCGTCCCGTTTGCGGCCAGCAGCTGTGTGTAACTGGTCACTGCCCCGGCGGCGTCGACCTCCGACTGATACGTTTGTGTGAGATTGTCAACATATCGTATCGTCTGTGGGTCGAGAACGTCCGTCTCCCCCTCTGTCTCAACGACCGCAAACACCACATTACCCGTATTGAAATCCTCTTGAAGTTCCTCCCAGTTTTGGGTCGTATCTGAACCGTCCTCGAGATACAGTTCCATTCCCATGCTCATCTGGACGCCGAGCACGCCTACGCCAGCGATTGCGACCAGCAGGACAACTGCAACAAGAACGCCAACGGTCCGTGTAGCAGCGCCTCTGCCGATCCGTTCGAGGGCTGCTCCGAGCCAGTCTGGATCTGATTTATCACTCATCGTTAGTTTGGCTTGTGCGACGATTTGAACTGCTGTTCGACATACACTGTATAGCAGGGCCAAGGGTATAATCTTTTGGATATAGCACAATATCAAAAATTCTGTCGAGCACACGGATTACGGAACAGAGCTTACCTTCAGACGCTCATCGACCGATATGACCCGATAAAGGCTGGGAATTCCATCTGCTCGATAGGATTATGTCCAAGTGCGTTGCATAATAATGTATGTGCAAAGAAATATTGGCTCCGTCACCGAACAAGTGGGGCAGACTGCCCAGCAGGCTGTCCTGACGGTCGACGAATCGACACCGGCCCACCCGGCTGACTGAACACGACGCCAGTAGGATGTCATCGTCCCTGTCGGCCTCGATCACGGAGAGTAAACCGAGAGCCCGACGGTAGTGCTCCGGTGACAGCGACAGTCTCGCCATCTGGCGACTGGTTGGTGGCACCTGGCTGTTGAGATCGGTTCCAGGTCCGGAACGGCCCGGGGTGTCAAAAAACAGTTATACCCTCGCTTTTCGTTAGCTATCGTCATGGCAAAGTACGTTGGTGTCGACTGGGCCTCGAAGGGCTGGCTTGGCATTGTCCTGCGGGACGACGACTCCTGGGAGACCGACCACTTCCCGACAATCTGGAGCCTCTGGAAGCGCCACAGTGATGCGACCCGTATTTGTATCCCTCTCCCGATTGGGCTGCCAGCAGACAGCAAGCGGGCCTGCGATGTCGCGGCAAGAGAAAAACTGGACCAGCAGGGTCGGAGTGTCCTCTATGCGCCGATCCGAGATGCCATCTACAGACAAAACCTCACCGACGCAAAACAGTTCAACGAGGCGGCCGGATACAGCATCCAGAACCAGACGTGGGGTATCGTGCCACGGATCCGGGAGGTTGATGAATTCCTGGACATGAACCCGGGTGCCAGAGACCGACTGTTCGAGACCCATCCTGCGCTCTGTTTTTACGCACTGAACGGTCACACGGCAGTCCCGTCTATGGACACCGAGCGCGGTATCGACCGGCGGAAGACGCTGGTCGCAGACGAGTATCCGGAAGCGGCGACAATCTATGTGAAAGCCTGTGAGCTGTATCTCACCCCGAAGTACTCGTCGTTTTTGAGCGATAAGGGGCATATTCTGGACGCGCTGGCGGCGGCAGTTACGGCCCGCCGACCCACGAGTGAGCTTTCACGGTTACCCGAGGGGGATGATCCGCCACAGGACGAGCGTGGGCTGACAATGCAGATGGTCTATCCGACTGATACCGACCAGACTCGGCTAACAGGCATAAACGAGACTCAAACCCGATCGAGATGATGCCCGTACCAGAGCGTGTCGACTTTTCTACTGTCCTGGCCCGTGAACCCGCGGGTCATTGAGGCGTCATGCTACATATCACGGGGTCCGTCCTCTGTGCCCTGGGATTCCGTATATCGAATGACAAAGTATGCGAGTACGAGTCCGATGAGCAAGATCCCAAACCCCCCGGCAGCAATCAGGGCATCGGCAGCCGTTTCGAAGTCCCCGATGCGGAAGCTGATTATCTCACGGGCGACTGCGATGATCGCAGCACCGACCACAATCCGCAAGACCGGCTCCTCGCGCGCGTACGCAATCAGAGTCCGATGAACCTCGACTATAATCAGTAATAAGAGCACACTATCGAGGAGTGTGACGACGGCAACCGGTTCGGTGAACTCCCCACTCACTATGAGATCCCGCAGGGCAAGCATGAGATCAAGCAAACCGATAAGAAACAACAAGAGTGTAAAATAGGCGACCGCAAGCACGAGCCAGCGCATTGCAACTACGGAGGGCTGTGTATACTGCGGCAGATCGATATTTATGTCCACAGGTGCATCTCGCATCCTACCATTATATATTTATCAGTTCCGTCCGTCCGACCGGTGTTTTGCTATCTGTTACATTGTTGCTAACTGTGAGCGTGTGCGCTCTACCGAGGGCGGCTGACGACTCCCGACAAAGATTGCCAGCAGCATTTGTGCCACGTTTCAGCGCCGGATACAGCGGTGATAATTAATATATTTCCCTACCAACCTAAGAGTATGACTGAAACTTTGGATATTGACGGGTCTAAAAAAGGGGGACAGTCACGGGTCAGCAGGGTGTTCGGTGTCGGATTTCGCCGGGAGACATACGCCAATCTGGTGTATCTGCTCGCCCGGTTCCCGATCGGTATCGCCTATTTTACCACGTTTGTGACCGGTCTCAGCGTCGGACTCGCACTTGTTCCACTTGTCATCGGAGTCCCGATACTGGCCGGGGTACTCGGGCTCGCCGGCTACGTCGGGGTCGTTGAGGCTTCGTTACTCCGTCGCCTCCGTGGTGTCGAGGTGTTCCACGACCCCGCCGACCCGGGCGAACTGTCGATGGTGACGTATCTCAAAACGGTTGCGACGGACCCGCGAAACTATCTGTTCGTGCTGTTCGCGTTCGTCTCGTTTGCCGTGGGTATCACCCTGTTTGTCCTCATCACTGTCGTGTTCACGCTGGCACTGACGCTCGTTGCCGCGCCGGCTCTCTACTGGCTACCCGGGGTGGACTACGAGATGACGGGGGCCGAGGGCACCCTCGAACTGGGGGCGCTTTCCGTCGAATCGGGGTCTTTTGTCGGAGACAGTATCGACACGTTCCCGGAGGCACTGCTGGCATCACTTTTGAGTGTCGTCATCTGTCTCGTCGGTTTGCACGCGGTCAACCTGACTGCGAGGTTGCACGAGGACGTGAGCGAGCGTCTGGTCACGTCCAAGTCGGGGTGAATCCGCCCTCCTTTCGTTCAGACCTATCAAACGAGGGTTTCGGATGTACCTGATATCTGTACTCAAGAGCGGAGGAATCTCGAAACGCCGTTGTGTTACCCCCGGGGATCCGCGGCCAGGGGTAATGGGGTACGTCCGACACATAACGGTATGGACAGTTACGATCTGCTATTAGTAAGACTTTGATACCTGGATTCAAATCCATTGTATGAACGTTTTGTTGATCGTGTTGGACTCGGTCAGAGCAGCGAACTGTTCGCTGTACGGCTACCCACGAACGACGACCCCGGGGCTTGAGTCGCTGGCCGAGACTGCGACCGTCTACCGATCCGCACGGGCACCCTCGAACTGGTCGGTACCCTCACATGTATCACTGTTTACCGGGTTCGAAACCGAAGCACATGGTGTCACGATCCACGACGAGCTAGAGCCAGGGCACACGGTGTGGGACGACCTGTCCGCTGTTGGGTATACCACCGGGTTGTTCACGGAAAACGGGTTTCTTGCGGGCGAGGAGGTCGGGCTTACAGAACCGTTTGATACCGTCGTCTCAGTGCCCGAAAAGCCACCTACAGAGTACGTGACGGGTGAGCACACGGCCGTGCCCGATGGCTTTTATTATGCGGATGCGCTGTGTGACTGGACGAAGGGACGCTCCGAGTGGGCTGCCTGTCTGAATCTGATGGACGCACACCGACCCTACGACCCGTCGTCGACGTACGATCGGTGGGGGAGTCCACAGGCACACGACCTACAATCGGAGCTACCGGTTCGCTGGGAGTTCGAGTTCAACGGTGGCTCCCACCCGCTTTGGCGTCTCAAAGGTCTCGAATCGCTGTACGACGGCGGAATTAGGCAGGCCGATGCAGTCGTACAGTCCGTCGTCGAACGACTCCGTGACCGTGGAGTCTTCGAGGAGACGCTGCTTGTCGTCTGTGGCGACCACGGTGAGGGATTGGGGGAACTGGGGCGACTCGACGCCCAGCCCCCCGCGGTGGCACATATCGTTCCGATGACCGAAACGCTGTTACACGTTCCACTTCTGGCAAAGTTTCCCGGCCAACAGGAAGGACAGACTGTGGACGGACCTGCTACACTGACCGCTTTCCGGGACGTCGTCAGAGGGACACGCCACGAAAAGCAGGAATGTTTCACACGGTCGCAGGTACTCGCCTCGAAGCAGCCAGTGACCGGGGACCTTCGGGACCGGTACGAGGCCGCAGTCGCGGACGCTGCTCGGTTTTTCCAGCCGAGTCGGGCGGTCTACGAACCGGCGGATGTCGGGGTCCGGAAGATCTATTCCTGGGGGGACGCGGTCGGTGCAGTGGACATCCCGTACGCTGGCGCTGTCGGGGAGGCGAGGACGGCCGACCGGGGTCGGCTGGCGGCTGCCTTCGAATCCGTCGGGGACGCCGGCGTCCGGCGCCCCAGTTCGGATGGGAGCGACGCCGGCACACGCGAACAACTCGAGGCCCTGGGATACTTCTGAACCGGCGTTCCCCGAGGCCACAGGTGTGGCAGTGTGAGCACACCGCCAGATCATCAGTCTCCGGCGTAGGTGAACTGTCCGGCTGTTGCAAAGTGATTTGTGCAAGCATTACCGAGTCTATCTATGGTCGTTCCACTGGAGATGGGGTGGCGTCATCTTCTGTTCGAGAACTGGCCGATCGATCCGGACGTTCTGAATGCCCATCTCCCGGACCAGTTGGATGCTGACGAGTTCGATGGGTCGGCGTGGCTGTCGATCGTTCCGTACACCAACGTCGCCATCCGGCCCAAGGGGATACCGGAACCACTGGGGGTTGCGCTTCCGGAACTCAACGTCAGAACGTACGTCACGCATGCGGGTGTTCCGGCGGTGTACTTTTTTAGCCTCGATGCACAGGGAGTCGCCAGCGTCCTCGGGGCACGTGTCCTCCAGCATCTTCCCTACTACTATGCGCGTATCTCGCTGGACTGGACCGACGGACGGGTCGCGTTCACGAGTCAGCGCCGCCATCCAGGCGCCCGTTCCGCCCGGTTCGAGGGAACGTACTGGCCGGTCGGCGAACCGTTCTCGGCACCCGGCGATCCGCTCGGGGAGTTTCTGGTAGAACGGTACCGGTTCTACGCCCAAGCCCAGGACGGAACACTCCGGTACACAGACGTCGAACACGAACCGTGGACATTGTACCCTGCCGCCGCCGATATACGAGAAAGCACACTCCTTTCGGCGCACGGACTCAAAAGGCCAGATGTCGACCCGATCTACTATTACAGCCCAGGCCTGGACGTGGTTGCCTCGCGGAGCCAGCGTCTGTAGGCCCGATGTTGTAGTAAACCGCTCTCCAGTGTCGCCTGTGGACGTGCCGGAGGCGGTAGCCTTTAGTGTATTGCGCAATTAATACAATATAACGATGGGAAGAACCTGTCAACTTCAGGTGCGCAGACTCGCCGGATTCATGACCTTGTTCGGGCTCGGGCTCGGCGTATTCGTCTCACAGTGGTTCCTGTTACTGGTCGGGTTCGTCGGGCTGAATCTGATCCAGAGTAGCTTCACCGACACCTGTCCCGCCGAGGAGTTGCTCCCCGGATGTAACACGGGAGCGAACACGTCGTAGACTGTCAACCCGGGACATGACTCATCCTCACACCCCCGGGATTACACAGCTTCGGGGCGAAAACCCACGACTTCAGTCGTGGAAGGATGTCAGAACCCGTCTGTGCCAGCAGCGACTGTCCTTTGGGGGTTGCGATCAATCAGTACCGGATACTTTGTGAGGTACTGAGCACGGCATAGAGCGACCGTCCGGCAGACGGTCACAGGCATCCCATCGGAAGGTTTTTCATTTGAGCCTCAACTTTAGCATCTTGCAATGTCTAATTTGCTTGAAAATCAGACAGCTGTGATTACAGGTGCAGCGAGTGGAAACGGACGCGGTATTGCCATGCGTGTCGCCGAGGAAGGTGCTGACGTCGTCGTTGCAGATATTCAGGAGGAGCCCCGATTAGAGGGCAAACCGACCCACGAGAAGGTCCGGAACGAAACGGACAGAGACGCCAGGTTCGTCGAGTGTGATGTCACCGATCCAGAGATGATTGCGGACGCGGTCGATGCCGCAGACGAATTCGGCGGTATTGAGATTATGGTAAACAACGCCGGCATCGTTCTGGATCCAGCAAGCATCGTCGACACCGACATGGAGGACTACCGCCGACTGATTGAGATCAATCTTGATGGGGTTTATGCTGGGACAAAATTAGCGGCACAGCGGATGATCGAACAGGGTGACGGTGGTAGTATTGTCAACCTGTCAAGCACGGGTGGAATCAATGGGCAGGAACAAATCACGTCATACTCGGCAGCAAAAGGTGGTGTTCAGGTGTTCACGTTCGCCGCCGCTGCGGATCTCGGTGAGTATGGCATCAGGGTGAATGCGATTGCTCCAGGGGTGATCAAAACGGCGATGACGAAAGAAGACCGGGAATATATTGGCAGCGAGATGGGTGAGAAGCGAAAACAAAGGGAGATCCCACTACAGAAGTTCGGCACCCCGAGAGACATTGGCGATACCGTGGTGTATCTGTCCAGCGACCTTGCAGGCCACGTGACCGCGGAGTCTCTTCTGGTCGACGGCGGGATCACGAACACCCAGTAGCGGGTCCTGACTCTCTTTGTTGTGCTCTTGCTGGATCGTGTAGCTGCGGGAGTTACGTTTGTGTGTTGCTTCTACCCATATGATCTATACGATCAATACACGTTGTTGGCTCGGTGTGTTTCGTCTGACGGGCCCATGCGGTACGGCCAGGGTTCGAAACGCAAAGTCGATCCCCCCGTCCGGTGAGCTAT
>JAQCMX010000015.1 GCA_028274885.1 Haloarculaceae archaeon | reverse complement strand
CTCGATGATCGCAACGTCGACGCGCTGGTCTGTCGTCGGTGGGCCCCGGTCCTCAAGCGCTTCGGTCTCGAGGCCGCCGCCCCCACCGCCTTTGCACTCCTGCTGGTGGGTGCGCTGTGGGTCGCCAGCCCCGGTTCAGTGCAGTCACTATCAAACGCCACCGGACTCTATCTCGTCGGGATCGCCGTCCTGACCTTGCCCCACACCGCTATTGTCGTCTGGCTGGACCGCGAACAGGGGGTCTGGACCTGATTCAATCTTCGTTTGCGGTTTCGGCCCGCGCTCCCAGCCGCTCACACGTCACCTGCCCTGGTAGCAAGGCGAGAGCACTCGCTGGCCAGTCGTCGTGAAAGATCGTAATATCTGTCTCGGGGTTTGATTTCACCAGACGTGCCACCCCTCGCGCGGCTGCTTCGAACGCCTCCCTGTCCAGACTGTCAGGACGCTCGGCTGTGAACGGATACGCATCCGAGAGTGCGCGCGGGACCGGACCGAACGGTGCCACGAGTCGCCAGCACTCCTCATAGGAGTCACTCGGATTGCCAGCCGTCAACAGAAGCTCCGACCCTACGTCGAAACGCCCGAGACGCTGGTGGTGACGGATCACCTCCGGCCGGTGGGCGCTTTCCCTGGAGAGATAGAAGAAGGCATCTTTCGTTGTCGGGTCCGTTGCTGCTGACTGCTCGGGGTATTCGAGCAACTGGCGATACCCGTCGAGCAACGCTGGATGGCTGCGTGCACGTTGTTCGAGCAGTTCGAACAGGGTCCCACGCCGGATCGCCTCCCGGATGCGACGGATCTCCTCGAAGGAGATAAAGAGGTTGTGCTCGGCGAGCAGTCGTTGGCGCTTGGAGGTCGCTGCTGCTTCGAGTTCTGCTGGGGTGTTGTCGACACAGACCGGGCAAGAGCAGGCAAATTCGGTCAGGTCCGCGAGGTGTTCGGTCCCGCTCACCGTCAGATATCGCCCGTCCCGGGCATACAGCGCGTAGGCAGCAGAGTCAAATAGATCACAGCCAAGCGCTGCCGCGAGGGCGAACATCATCGGATGGCCAGCCCCGAACAGATGGACCGGTGCGTCGGCACCGAGCCCGCGCTTTGTCGCGGTCACTACATCCACCAGTTCCTGGTATCTATACTCGTTTAATAACGGAACGACCGCACCGATCGGAAATACGTCCAGATCGGTCCTGTACGCCTCGCGGGCCGCCTGTTCCCGGAGGTCGGGGTAGCCCGACCCCTGTACCGGCGCGGTGACGAGCATCTCGCCTGTTTCGACGGTGTCTGCGAGTTCGAGTCGCTCCTGTGTGCGTGTTTGTTCGTCCTGTGCCTGGGACAGGTCCGTGTCCGGTGGGGTTGGAACGTCGACCGGCGTGCCGATATCGGCACCAATCTCGTGTTGGAATCGGAGGATCTCCTCGGTGGTCACGTCAATGCTCCCGTACTCCGCGAGCTGGAACGAGCCGGAGTCTGTCATGATCGGCCCCGAGAACTCGAGCAGTTCGTGGAGTCCGGTTTCGAGCGCGGGACCCCGGAGGTCCTCACTTCCGTGGAGAATGTAGCTGTTTGTGATGAGGATTTGGGTACCGAAGGTGCTCTCGAGTTCGCCGGGCGGAACCGTCTGGACGTGCGGATTTATAACCGGTAACAAAGCCGGGGTCTCGACGGTCGTGTCAGCGCGCGGGACTCTCAGTTCCCCGATCCGACCTGCCCCGTCGTACCCCCGAACCTCGAAGATCTCCCGCATTGACCATCTCTCTGGTGTGGTATGCGGTAAACATTGTGTTTTGCAGCGTTTGTCTCTGTCTCTGGAGTACCCGACCGGTCCCCCTCGAACCAGGAGACCCCGACCGACTACGGTAATCTGCTACGACCTCGCGATCACAGTTTGGCGGTATCGGCTGACGAGCTAAGAGATGTGGACCGGCGATTGTGCTACTCCGGGCCGTACCATCCCAGAACCCACGGGACACTGTACGATGTCTACACAGGGGCGACCCGGCTGGCGGTGTCGACCACCGACAGTCGACGAGTTCCGAGAGGCTGACTGCTGATTTCGGCGACAATCGATTGGTTCAGAGGCTCTCTGTCGTAATCGCCCGCTCTCAGGTGACGACGGCGATGACAGCCGCGCGATAGCACACAGTTGGTCGGCAATATCAAAGGAGACGGTTTTTCCAACAGTTGTAGCTGTGTGGCTTCATACTGGGCTCTTACCGAACACAGCGAAACAGCGGTACCTCCTCACGTATTGGCAGGTGTAACAGTGCAAGATATAGAGGCTGAGTTCAGCAGTTGGCTATCGTTTCTTTCAACTACTCATCCGTGCACGTGGTCGTCAGGAAGGTTCCCACCAGGCTTATAAATCCTTGTCAACCGCCTGCATCATGCTCCTATTTCAACGTGCAAAGCTAAGTATTGAAAAAAACTCACTACTCCTTCTCTGGATGCACCCAATATCTGTGCACGACAACTGGAAGAACAGCCTCATACTCAGCTACATCTGATGAAATACTCACTGTAACCGTCCGTGGAAGCTGTGACAGTAGGGTATCAAGTTCGACTGGTTCTGGTTGAGTGACTAACTCACCATCTTTGTTATACTGGTACCGCTGTTTCACGACAGTTGCCAACGGTACTGCTCGTCTAAATTCATCTTCATTAACATCAGAGTCGATCTCATCCGTCGTAAGACGGTTGATGCTGAGGAATACCCCTGCTCCGATCAGTTCTTGTTCCCTGAGTTTCTGGCCGATGTAATCGTGAACAAGAGAGTTTGCTCGTACCGTTGCTTCGTATTCGAACTCTTGAGAGTCTTGAGTCGATATGGTTGGTTGAGTATCCAGGGAGATAGGAGCCGATGTCCCAAGCCGAATTGTTTCCGAGATATCCGGTTCAAATGAGTCATTATTTCCGAGACAGCCAGCAGTGAGGAGGGTGCTACTACTTGTAAGGACACCGAGGAAGTAGCGGCGATTCATACTACTATTACAAGAAACTAGATATTAAAACAAGGACTCCTATTTCACACTCAGAAACGTACGGTCTCGTCAGTAGTGAATATGCGCGCTACATCTTGCACGCTACTCAGTACCAATGTCACGTACTCTATGATTGTTTCACCAGATTAGGCAAGAGCCTCATACTGATTACCGCGAGCCTTTACCGCTGCAGTGTCGCTTCATACATCGGTCTGTGAAACGACCAATTCGAGACATCCGGCCTGATACGGTCGGTTGTAAATCGGTTCCGGAATTCGCCGGAACGTTCGGCGAATTACCGGTAAATCGTTACAACCGACCGTATGAAAGGTACCGCAATACTCACTATCGGAGGCTACGTCACCAGCACGGGGGACCAATCCGGTCGAGTTTGGCATTCAGCCTCCGCTGTTGTCGTTGTACCGCCGACCGGGAGTTACAGGATGCGTAGTGCCGTTGCAACTCAGTCTCCACAGATTCTGGCAGACCGAAGCCTTTAGTTACACCTGAAGATGATGTGGTAGGGCTGTTCCGACCACACTACCGATGGGCAAAGCGAGGTCGGGCATACCCTCTGACGGCGCCAGGTGGCGATCCATTTCGTGCTGGATCAGGCAACTTTTTAAATCATCGCGATTCTTATCGCAACTGTGCACAAGTATTTTTCCCGAATACTGACTGGCGACCGGTTCAGAGTCCTCTCGGGATACACCCGGCGGCTCCTGTCACCGCCACTTCCTGGGGACGGGCTCCTCGTGTTCGGGTTCGTCGAGGGCCTCATCGGTTGGTCGCTGTCCTGGCTGCTCGCGTCGAACCCTTCACTTGCTCCGTTCGGTCTCCTCGAAAGTATCGTCGCGCTGTGGGTCGTCCTTACGGTCGGTATCGTCATTGTGGGCGTCGGTTACACTGCACCGACGGTCCGGCGCAACCGGATCTGGCTGGTCTGGGCCGGTCTGAACGCCTCGGCTCTGAGCATAAACATCGCGACCGTCGCCGGCTGGTTTCCTGGTCCACTCCAAGGCAAGCCACTCGTGGCTGACTTCCTCGGGTTTGGCTACTGGCGACCATGGTTTCTGGCCCTCGGTCTCGGCTACCTATCAACCGCTCTCTACAACTGGTCAAACCCACAGCTCCGGAAGAGCGAGCGGGTCGTTTACGCACTCGGCGGCATCGCATGTCTGGCTCTGCTCTCGCCGTGGCCGTCGACGGACCCGCTTTTCGGAACGGAGCTGTTTGTCGTTGGCGGCCTTCTTCACATGGCTCCAATGGGTTTTGACGTGGCCGCGGACATCGTTCTCATCGTCCGGCGGACGGGGTAAACCCGTGATTCATTAGGCTGTGCGTCGAACCCGAAACATGTACGACGTTATTATAGTGCCGACGGATGGAAGCGAAGCGGCCGAGGACGCTGTCGATCACGGCGTGTGTCAGGCGGCTGCTCACGACGCCAGACTCGTCTTTCTGGCCGTCGTCGAAATGTCTGGAACCGCGGAGACAGACGCGCGAGATGGCGGGGCACTCAATGACCAGCGTGGGAACCGACGAGACGAGGTCGAGTCGCTGGTCGCACAGGCAAAAGCAGCTGACGTCGACGCCGATGGTGTCGTCGAAACGGGTGTTCCCTCGCGGGTTATCTTAGAACAGGCGACCACCCGTGACGCCGACCTCGTCGTTATGGCCACCAGCGCCCGCTCCGGTGTCGGACGATTTCTGTATGGGAGCGTCACCGAGCAGGTCATCCGCGACGGCGACACGCCGGTACTCGCGATACAGTGCTAACGCTGGCTACGCTCTCAGTGCGAATGCGGTGACCGGAAATCCACCGTCCGGCAGCGTCATAGACCCCTGTCCGGTCCGATCCTCGAACGAACCCTAGTTGACGGAGCTGACCTGGACGGTCGAGATACGCGTCCCGTCGACATCGACAACGTCGATCACGTAGCCATCGACTTCGACGGAATCGCCGCCCTCCGGCGCGCGCCCGAGGTGATCGAGGACGAGGCCGCCGATGGTGTCGAACTCGTTGTTTTCGAGGCCAGAACCGAGTACCGTGTTGACCCGCGAGAGAGACACACCCCCGTCGATCACGTACTGCTGGTCGTCGCGACGTTGGATCGACGGCTCCTGTTCCTCGTCGTCGAACTCGTCGCGGAGGTCACCCACGATTGCCTCGACTGCGTCCTCCACAGTCACAATACCCTCGAAAGCCCCCCACTCGTCGATGACGGCAGCGATCTGCTGGCCCTTGTCCCGAAACTGCAAGAGCAGATCGCTGACCGTCGTCGTCTCCGGGACGACGACCACCTCCCGTGCGAGATCCTGCGCGGTGGCCGTTTCCCGGGACTGGCCCGCACCTAACACGTCCTTGACATCCAGGAACCCGACCACCTGATCCTCGTTGGTAGCGTCGACCACCGGATAACGGGTGTGACCCGCATCGAGGACAGTCGATCGGATCTCGGACAGTGAAGCGTCGGTCGAAAAACTCACCACATCCGGACCCGGCATCATAACCTCCCTGACGAGTATGTCATCGAGTTCGAACACACTCTCGATCATTTCGACCTCCGCGGTATCGATGTGCCCTTTTTCACCGGAGCGAGCCAGCACGCGTCGGATCTCCCGTTCCTCGAGCGTCTCGTCGGTTTCCGAGGCCGGAGGAACGCCGAGCACTCGGGTAAACGCATTTGCCGTCCCGTTGAACACGACGAGTCCAGGGTAAAACAGGTAAAAAAAGAGCTTCATCGGGGGCGCAACCAGTAGTGCGATCCGCTCAGCCTGCGCGATAGCGATCGTCTTTGGTGCGAGTTCGCCAAACACCACGTGGAGGAAGGTAACGGTGCCAAACGCGAGCGCAAAAGCGACTATATGGATGAGATCCGTCGAGAGGTACGGCTCCAGAACTGGCTCGATGAGTGTCGCGACTGCAGGTTCACCGACCCATCCCAGTCCCAGCGAGGCGATGGTGATCCCGAGTTGCGTTACGGCGAGATAGGTGTCCAGGTGGGACATGACGTCCGACAGCGTCCCGGCACCCGGCCGGCCCTCCTCGGCGAGTTGCTCGACCGACGTAGAGCGGACCCTGACAAAGGCAAACTCCGAAGCGACGAAAAATCCGTTCAGCACGACGAGAAACAGAGCCACGAGAATGCCGCCAACCGAAAAGACGAGATCTACCACTGTTGCCTCCACTGCGGGTCGCGGAAACGAGGGAAGTCCATACCACACCTTCTCATCCTGAAAGGTAAAACCTCTGTGCGAACCGGAAAAAACTCGCACCAGGGTGGATGCTTGCCAGAGCAACCACGTCAGGCAGACGCCCCCGTCGAAGCGAGCCACCGAATCCACTCACCGTGTGTTTTATTTATCTCATATCAGCATACCCAGGCCTGTTAGTAGTGGCTCTGAAGCTGTATCCGCCGGATTCTTAATAACACCACAATTACAGATATACGGATGTTATCAACATCGATATAAGCAGTTCCCGAAACGATCAGAACAGGGTGCTGACGTACCAGGGGTATTAATACTAACGGCTATAAGCCCATGAGCGATTTCGCCACCACGTGATGGCGAATATCGTGGATCAGTTACAGCCAACGGTATGAACCGCCTTTGTGATCCCTGCTACGGTGCGTTCTCAGGTAGTGACTCGGGCCTTTGTTCCCCGATCTGGGTATAAAATTCCTCGGGCCAATCCGTTGGGTCCTTATAATGGACGTGGCGCGTTACACCGTTTTCGTCATCAACTGGGTGTTCCTCAACCCACAATGGGTATCCGAACTCGTTCGTACAGAAGACCTCGTGAAGTGCGTGACAGTGTGCAGAGTAGATCGGATAATCCTCGTTCATATGGGTTATATCCCGTGGCTCACGGAGGCGGTGGAAGTGCATCGGTTTGTCGTAGCAGCCAAATGTCGGATAACGGATACGTGTCTCGGAGATTCGTTCGATACGTTCCTGGTCGTCGTTGGCCCACATCCGTCCACAGGCGCCGAGGGGACGGCCCCGGAACACCACCCGGTCGTCGTATTCCTCGATGCCCGGATTTGGCCCGTCGCTGAATGTCGACCCATGTGCGCGAAACACCATCGCCCACATCCCAATCTGTTCCTTCCGGCTCATGGGCTTTATGACCTCGATAAACGGTGTCATCACCACCTCTGCGGTGTCTGCTAACACCTCCGCTACTGCGTCTTCGCCCCGATGTCGGGCAATCCAGGTCAGCAATCCACCGATAATCAGACCGAGCTGGTCCTTGTAACGGATCAGTTCCTCATCGTACCTGTCAGCCACTGCCTCCAACTGAGCCGTCTCCTCTGCCTTGGCACTCTCCTCGACCTGTATAGAGAGAGGCGTTCCGAGTTGGTCCAGCTCTGCCGAAGTAAAGACACGGTCGTCGGCAGCCGTTGGAAAGCCGCGGCTTGGCTTTGCGGTTCCGACGCGGTCGTAAACTTCCGCAGGAATCTCCGCCGGGTCCTTGTACACGTGGAGCTCAGTTTCGCTTTCGACGCCATCAGGAAAGTCGAAAACTACCAGCGGGTACCCGAGCAGTTCGATGGGCTGGATGACCAGCGAAAGTATCTCGGTTGCGAGATACCCCGGCACGTCAGTCCGTCCCCCTGTCACATCGTGTGCCTCCTCAAGTCTGGCAAACGATGTTGGCTCGTCGTAGAGTCCGTAACAGGGGTATTCGTATCGGTTCCCGTCTCGCTTCTGTTCTTGCTCTGCGTACCAGAGTCGGGCTGGACCCCACGGGTCGAGACTGAACGTGACCTGGTCGGCGTGTTCAGTGACGTCGAAGGTGCTCCCACCAGCCCGGAACCGACCGGCGAGCATCTCGACTCGCTCCCTGAATGTCACATTCTCGAACTCAAGCACGAATTCGGACAACGTCGCATCGACGACTCGTTTGAGCGCCTCTCGGTGTCTCTGCTCTCCCTCTTTTTCTATGATATGGCTCTGTAAAACCCCGAGCCACTGGATATAGGCATCGTAGATAGCCAGGTGCTCTGCGTTCATTCGCTGTACGATCTCGTCGATAGCCCCACCAGTTGGGTCGCTGGCGGCGTTTTCCAACAGAATGGACGTCGGTGTCGCCAGGCGGTCCAGTTCCTCTCCGGTGAACAGTCTCTCTGCTCCGGTCGCGGAGTTCGGTTGTGACATTCGTTGTTACCCCAGGACATAGACATTTACTGTACAATATAAAATAGATTGTCAAATATTTCATGTTCTTTCCACCGGAATTAATCCGGGCCCGTGGTTAACTGTTTACCGGGTCGATCAATCGCCAGGATCTCACGAGGATCGTTAATCGAAGAGCTCTGTTACTTGAACCGTGTCCGAACAGCCGTAACAACGCCACGCGTCCGCTGTCCTCTCGGTCGGTCAGTCATCCTCGACTCACAACAGCAGTGCCGTTCGTTTGCGGGTCGCGGTGACTCCTGCTGATTAGTGCGAGTCTGTACCGCTTTCGCGGATCAAAACGGCTGTTTCACGCCATGACACAGCACTATCTGTGACGTGGCCAGGAAAACTACCGCACTAATCACTATCAGTTCCGAGCACGGTGCGGTACTGGATCGATTTGTAGCGGTTAGGGCTACAGGTCAGTTCCGCCGCTGATCTGATCACGCCGGTAATTTTCGGCCCCGATCGGATATCTCGGCTGTTGCACGATCCAAGACGGAGGATGGGTGACACGATAGCGGGACAGACCTGCAATAATCAGTACGAAAGGGTCTACCGTGACCCGAACTCAACGAGATCCGCCGATCAACGACACCACTACCGGCCAGCCGCCACACTCATGTGTGTCACTCGAAAATCTCCCGACCGGATTTCGTGGCATAACGGAACTGGAGCCCGGCTAACCGGGACTCACAGCGTCTCTGTCCCTGTAATTAGTGCCCTGCGAGAAGATGTGTCTCAGTGTCCTCGTCGTTGAGTATCCACTCACCGTCGTCCTGCTCGTGGAAGTAGGGAACGACCTCCTTCCCGAACAGCTCAACAGCGTTGCGTTCTTCCTCGAGTGACGGCCCTTTGGGAAGCCGGAATCGCATGACACAGTAGTCGATATCGTACTTTTTTTCGTACTCTGCCATCTGCTCGATACAGTCCTCCGGACTGCCGATAACCATATGATCACGCAGATTCTCGAGCGTGAAATCGTCTTCCGACTGGAAGTCCGGATGGTGGGTGAGGATCCCCTGTCGGTAGTAAAACAGGAGTTCCTCCTTGAATATCGGCCCGAAGATATCTTCGGCTTCTTCCTGTGTCGGGGCGACGTAGGCGTCACGCATCAGCCCGATACGGGCATCGTTACCGTTCTCTGCTGCGGCTTCCTCGTAGAGTTCGATCTGCTCTTCGAACGTGTTTTCCTCAAGTGGGAACGGGTCAAGCGCCCAGCATTCGCCGAGTTTGCCGGCCCGTTCGATCGCTGGTTCCGCCTGGCCACCTGGCCAGACCGGTGGTCGCGGTTCCTGATAGGGATCTGGCGACTGGTACACCTCCTCAAACTGGTGGTATTTACCCTCGTAGGTGAACGGCTCATCCTTCGACGATTCCCATGCTTTTTTTATCACCTTCATGGCGTCGATGAACCGTCCAAACTTGTCGTCGGGATCGTTGCCGAAGTACTGCGGATATTCGGGATGATATCCCATCGATGGCACGTAGACGAACCGGCCTTTAGACAGTTGATCGATGTACGCCACTTGCTCTGCGATTCGCATCGGATTGTACAGCGACAGGACGTTCGCCCACGTCCCCAGTTTGATCTCGTCTGTGATAGTGGCCAGCGACGCCAGCAGTCCCATCTGATCCGGGACGTACGTCTCGGTTCGCATGTGTCTGTCCGGCACCCAGAGGCCATCGAAGCCAACATCCTCGGCTAATTTCGACGTTTCGAGCAGGTGGTCGACAAACTCGGCAACTTCGTCGCGGCCTGGATGCGGTGCATCGTAGTCATCTGCGTGGGTGTCGGGCATGTACCCTAATCTCATTTGTAGACCCTCATGCTAAACTGTGTCCAATTCGATTTAATGCTTTGGGTCACAACGGCCACACTGTGATGCGTTCACGAGGGAACATCGTGCCGCCCTCTGTGACCGGTCGGTCATTCGATACCCGCCAATCGGTCTGAGCGAATCCAAGGGGTCCCAGAGGGACCATCCGCTCGGCCATCTTTATTGGTTGGCCCGTGGTCGTCGCATCACCGCTGGCCCTGACGGGATGGGAAACGCCACCAATCGTCGGTCATCAAAGACGAAAGGCTTCCGCCGCTGCCGTCGGGCCGTGGCGTGTACTCCGGGTTGCGTCTGTTCTCGCCTGCCGCATTTCTCGATAGCAGTCTCTTCTCTCATACCGTTGGCTGTAACTGATCTACGATATTCACCACGTGGTGGCGAAATCCTTGAAAGACGTACAGCCAACAGTATCAGCGGTGGGATACCGGAGCGAGAGCGACGTTCCGTTGTATAGTCAGTTGATGATGCGTACTCGTTACGTACGAGGGTGATAGTTGTTTTCAAAGACCACAGTTATAAGTAACATTATTATATAGTACGTAGTGTAGGTGTTACAGTAACCATGGAATTCGGAGTAGGATGCTGGAACTGTGATAAGCTTCCAGGCGACGATAGACCACATTCAGAACTGTACCAGGAAATGCTCGAGGAAGTCCAGGTCGCTGAAGAGAACAACTTCGACTGTGTGTGGACGACAGAACACCACTTCACAGACGGGGGATACATGCCCTCACAGACGTCAGCGCTCGCGGCCATGGCAGCGGTGACAGACGAGATCGACATCGGGACGAACATCGCGCTCGGTCCACAGTACAAACAGCCAGTACGACTTGCCGAGGATCTCGCAGTTATCGACAACATCTCCGAGGGTCGAGTCCGGTTCGGTGTCGGGAACGGCTATCGGGTCGAGGAATTCGAGGGGTTTGATGTCCCACTGGACCAGCGGGCACTGCGCCTGGAGAATCTGATCGAGATCCTCCGAAAGGCCTGGAGCGAGGGGGAGATAGAACACGATGCACATCCGGCACTGGAGTGCGGATACGGTTGCTTCTCGTTCGAAGAGATCAACGTGACACCGAAGCCACATCAGGAGGATGGACCGCCGATCATCATCGGCGGGTTCGCCCCACCGGCGATCGAACGGGCAGGCCGGATGGGTGACGGGTTCACCATCGGCTCGCTCGTTGGCTTCGAGGAAGCAAAAGGTGCTGTCGACCTCTATTGGGATTCTGTCGACGAAGCAGACAAAAACCCCGACGAACAGGAACTAGTGGTCTGGAACTTTGCGTTCCTGACCGACGGCGGTGATGCCGAAGGTATCGTCGAGGATGGCTGGCAACATACACTAGACCAGTACGGCGAGTGGTATCACAACGCAGGGATGATCGAAGAGCCCGACGAACTGCACGCTGGGTTCAACGAGGTCGCGATGTATTACGACGATCCAGATCGGATGATTGAGGAGATCGAGCGGTATCAGGAACACTTCAGCGACGACTTCCACTTCGTCTTCCAGGCTGCTCAGCCATGTGACGACTCAGAGGAACTCAAACGCTCCATGGAACTGTTCGGGCAGGAGGTTATCCCGAGTTTCAACTGAGCGTGCACTATCCGACTAATAGTTAATGCGGCGAGTTCAGCTGTGT
>JAQCMX010000025.1 GCA_028274885.1 Haloarculaceae archaeon | reverse complement strand
GCGCGGCGATGCAGGGCCGACAGACGGGGATACGGCGACGTCCACTGCTGTCTCTGCCAACGGCACCGTCGCCACATCGGCGTCGTCCGATACGGACGAACCAACCGAACGCGACCAGACCGGAGGGACAGATTCGGCCGACACCGGTGCGCCCACCCCGGTCCAGTCCGACTCGGCGTTGCACAGCGGCCCCGCGGCCGACGCTGGGACAGAGAGTGCTCAGGCGGAGGCGGCCACCGAGACTGAGTTGGAGGGTGCCAAAGCCCCACTCCCGGACACAGACCAACTCGAGACAGCCCTGACCGATCCCGCGACCGACCCGGATACCGAACCTGACGAGTCGGCCGAACACGACGAGCGCGAGCAAACAGAGCAAGCCCCGACCAGGGAGACGGCCGACGAGACAGCCACGGAGGCGGCCAGCGAGGAGACCCGTGTTCTCGAGTTCACGCTCGACGACGAACACTACTGTCTGGACATCCAGTACATCGAGGAGATCGTCAAACAGGAGACGATCACGCGGGTCCCAAACACCCCGGAGTTCGTCGAAGGCGTCGTCGATCTCCGTGGACAGATCACGACCATCCTCAATCCGAAGGTCACCCTGGAAAAAGACAACGACGACCCGGGCGAGTTGATCGTCGTCTTCGACGGGGAAGCGTTCGAGGATCAGGGCTACGTCGGCTGGATTGTCGACGACGTCCGCCAGGTATCCCCGATCACGGATTCCGAGGTCAACGATCCGCCGATGGGTGAATCCTACATCAACGGCGTCGTTGACAGGGACGACGAGGAGCAGTTTGTCATCTGGACGACACCTGATCTCGCACTCGAGGAAGCTGAGTAGCTGTATTGACCTCCTCCACGCCCTGAAGGACGTGAAATCCGACCATCGGATTTCCGCCGAGCGTGGCGTTCGAGGTTCCAACCCGCACTCAAGGGGAACCGGCAGCATACCGGCGAAACTCTCGTTTTCTCCCCTGTGTAGGGCTGTGGCCCGGACAGGCCCCATCGGAATCCGTGTCATCGCCGTGCGAGCCACCGCTGGTTCGCTGCCCCTTGTGGTTCGGGGCCGGCATCTCACCGATTCCGTAGTATGCTATGTTATCTCGGGCCACAAAAAAAAGATTGCGAACGAAATCCGGGCCGACCACCGACGGGGAATGTTGCGCCGGGCATACCGCTCGACCTGCGCCTGAAGACGCAGGTATGCGCTATCGGTCTGTATCAGGAGAGCAACTGCTCTTGCAGGGCACATCGGCGTCTTACACCGGCTCGGAGTCGGCGAGATACTGGAAACGTCTGCCAATCTCATCGCTGCCGGCTCTGTTTATTACGTGTTGTCGTTCGGGCGTGAACAGCGGCAACTCAAAAACGAACTCGAACAGTCTCAGGCAGCGACCGAACAGATCAAAGATCGGCTGGAACTGATCTTCGACAACGTCAACGACGGCATTTTGCTCGTCAACCTCGACGATATGGAGATCGTCGATGCGAACCGCCCGGCCCACGAACTGTTGCGCTACGAGTACGGCAAACTGGAAGGCATGTCCCCATACGACATTCACCCCCACGAGCCCGAACGGCTCCGGAAGCTGACAGAGGTCTTACAGCCCGACGGCGGGGTCATCTCCGACAATCTCAGCTGTCGCCGCAGCGACGGGAGTACGATGCCGGCAGCAGTCTCGGCGTCCCGAACCGACCTCGACGGGACGGACCTCATGTTGGTCACGATCAGGGACAACACTACCCGCGAACAGTACCGAACGCAGGTCGACCTGCTTGGCCGGGTGCTCAGACACAATCTCCGCAACGATATGACAGCCGTGATGGGACAACTCGACGCCGTCAAGAGACGGTGCGACGATCCGAAAGCCGAGGATTTCCTCGACAGATCGATCCAGAAGTGTCGAGAACTGATCGACACCGGCGACAAGACGAGGAAGGTAAACGACATCCTCGACTCCGAACGTGACCAGTTCGGCCGACTTGTTAACCTCGTAACGGTGATAGAGGAACTCGTCGCGGAGTACGAAAAGGGGTACCCAGACGCGACAGTAGAGACGGATCTGCCCGCGAGCGCGACAGTGCGGGCGAGTCACAACGTCCGGTGGGCAATCGAAAATCTCCTCGAAAACGCTATTATCCACGACGAACGGGACCCACGAGTCCATATCTCCATCGACAGTGAAACGACCGAAACCGAGGGTCAAAGGACGGTGTGGACAACCGTGACCGTCGCCGACGAGGGACCGGGGATTCCAGAAAACGAAGTGTCGGTGCTGCGTGACGACACCGAACGCACGCCGATCGAACACGGCAGCGGACTCGGCCTATGGATCGTCCAGCAGATCGTAGAGGCGTTTGACGGACAGATCGAGATCGACCGCGACCCCGACGGCGGGTTCGCGACTGCGGTGACAGTGCGACTCCAGCCAGCGGAGGACAACTACGCGGTCACGTCGGGTGACTATTGATCTCGTGTCTTCGGTGGCGTCTATACTCTGCTCCCGGGCCCACCGCTGCTGACACCGATCGATTGAAGGGCCTCGTGATTACTGACGGCCATGCCGTTCCCGAGGTCGCGGTTTTTGAACTGTTTGACCGTGAGTCACACGGGTTTTACCCCGGTCTATTAAAAACGCGGCTGTCGGTCGGGACGCCAGTGACGAGGTAGTACCCAGCTTTAGCCCTGAACCTCGATCTGCTTGCCACGGGTGGTGGCTTCAGATCTCACCGGTAGTCGGACTTCGAGGATCCCATTTTTATACTGCGCTGTGATGTTCTCGTCATCGATGGTCTTCGGGAAGCGGAACCGGCGATGGTAGGTCTTGCGCTCACCACGCCCTTCATCCTCGTGTTCGCCGGCGATATTGAGGACGCCGTCGTCCCAGGACACGTCGATCCCGTCGGGGTCGAAGCCCGGCATCTCGACGCTCAGGACGAACTCGTCTTCTTCCTCGTACAGTTCGTAGTCGTTGCTACTGGTTTCGAACAGTCGGCTCGGGAATCCAGTGCTCTGTAGCCACGAACTAGCCATTGTTGATCACCTGATTCCAATTAGTTCTATGTTCACACTTCTATATAAATCTTTTTATCGAAACGCGGTTGCGTCGGTGCTGCGACAGCGAGACACCAGAGTGTAAACGGCATAATACGAGCGGCTCCGCGGAACATCACCAGCAGATGAGACGAATGGCGTGTTGAATATAGATGATCTACTCAGCAGCAGGCTCAACGCCAGTGATCTCAAATCGTGCGCCGCCCGCATCGCTTTCTGTCACCGTAATCTCCCAGTTATGTGCCTCGACAACCTGCTGGACGATTGTGAGACCGAGTCCAGTCCCCTCCTCGCTCGTCGAAAAGCAATCCTCGAAAATCTGGGGTCGCTGCTCGGGCGGAATCCCTCGCCCATCATCCTCAATAAAAAAGCCCAATTGATCGGCCAGTGTTCCAACCCGGACGGTCACCTCCGGTCTCCCGTGCTCGACTGCGTTCCGGAAGAGGTTCGAGAACAGCTGTTGCACCCGCCTTTTATCCCCCACGATTGCCGCGTCGGTTTCGACAATGACCGTTCCGGCTTCGGTCGGAACCAGGTCCCAGCAGTCGGTTGCGAGGGCGTGGATGTGGATAGTATCCGTCTCCGTGGCCGAGTCTGATTCGCGGGTCGCTACCAGCAAATCCTCGATGAGTGCGTCCATTCGTTCGAGCGCGTCTCGAACGCGTTGAAACTGGCCAGTGTCACCCGTCTGTTCGGCAAGGTCTAGATAACTATGAGCCACAGTTAGTGGGTTGCGCAAATCGTGAGACACGACGCTGGCATACTCTTCGAGCTGATCGCGCTGCTTTTCGAGTTGCTGTGTAGCTTGTTTGGTGAACAGTTCATAGCTGACCGACTTGGACATTAACTCAACGAATGTCTCCTCAGCCATTGTGAACGGGTCACCTCGGGGCGTCGTGTCCGCAAAGCAAAACGTCCCGTACAACTCCCCATCGACGACAACGCGTGCCCCGATATATGACTCCAGACCGAACACCTCGTAGGCGGCGTCGTCTTCCCAACCTTCTATCTGTGCGTGTTGAACGGTGTTAGTTTCCTCCATCGTAATCGTCTTGCGACAGTAACTCCTCTCTAACGGGCAGGCTTCGCCCGTCTGGAGAAGCGGATGCTCACCGTAGGCCCGCACGATATACTGTGTCTCGTCGGTGACTTCGGTCAGAAACCCGGCGGAAACATCAAGAAACGCACACCCGAGCCTGAGGAGTTCACTGACTTTTGTCTCGAACGACCGGTCATAGCTCGCCGTGATGCGGTACATTTGCCGGTAAGCTTCGCTTTCGGTCGGTCGGTGGTCTGTATCAGGGGGTGGTTCGGTCATACATTGAACTTTTTTCGGTTCGTGGATACTTGATACTAGTCCAAGTCAGCAGCTACTCTGGGGGAGCGATTGGTTGCTGCGAGTTATCCAGTGGTTTCCAAGTCGGCGAAGTTCATTTGAGACGGGCTGAGTTCGATCGGAGAGCTCTGCTCCGGCGAGACTACTGTGCAAGCCAGGCGCCCTCTATTCGACACGAGTATCTAAATCTGGCAACGACGCAGTACTCCCGGCAGACATCATTCCGGGCTCAATAATAGCCACCGTTTCCCGGAAATGAGGGATCACAGGCTCGGTACCCAGTATCTCATCCAACACGTCGTCAGATTTGAGAGGTCTGGTATTATCTGCGAATTACTCTGTAGCATACTCGGAATGTACGCCCGGAACACTAACGTCCGGCCTCATCCCCGGTGGTGTACCGTGTCAGCCGGCTAACCCTCGTGCCGGGCGGAAGGCCCGAGTCGGACCTCCAACGGATCCGGACGGTCAGCCGTCCGGGAGCGTCTGTCCGAATCGCATTCGATCCGAGACGCTTTGCTGTTGCGTGCCCGGGTTCGCCGCGCTGTCATCGCACCCGTCTGGGAACGCTCTGGCGGGGACTTCTGGCACGCACGCAGTGCTAAGATGCCAAGCCTCAAGAACTCTCGTCTCCAGGATGAACGCCTCCTCGAGGCCGTGTCACAGACAGGCGCCCGACGCGGCTCCGGTGGGTGGCTACATAAAAGTAACGGGTATACGACACGTATGCGGGAACTCTCCGAAGAGTTGTGCGCGTAACGTATATTGACCTCCTCCACGCCCTGAAGGACGTGGAATCCCACCATGGGATGTCCGCCGAGCGAGACGTTCGAGGTTCCAACCCGCACTCAGAGGGAACCGGCGGCATCTCGAAAGATCGTTAGTACGTCAGGGAAGCTTTTGTGCGACTGGGGCCACTCGACCTAAGCATGGTTGGTCGGGAGAAGGAGCTTGTGCGGCATCTGAGTGAAGACGAACTGGAGCAATTGCTGACTGAAGCTGACGAGATTAAAGTGTACAAACGGCTTG
>JAQCMX010000270.1 GCA_028274885.1 Haloarculaceae archaeon | reverse complement strand
GAACCACAGGGATCGTTTTTGGGATTGCCCTACGACTTTCGGAAGCCAACAGTGACACGCGTGAAAGAGCGGTTTTGGAACCCGGATGACAGTCGAGTGCTTACCCCGATGGTCTTCGGTTGGGGCTATGCGATTAATCTGTACGAAGTCGGCCGACGGCTCTCTCCAGAATAATAAAATACTGTACCGATCGGTTCTGTCCCCCACCCATTACCCCGTTGGGGCAGTCCCTGACGGCTACGATGAACCATCCTCACCGACGACGTCGAGGACTTCGCAGCACTCGGAGTGGGGATCGAGACGTACTGAGACGTGGATAGATCGTAAGTCCTGAGTCCCGGGGCCCTCTGCGGGCGGTACAAAACCGTAACAGTCCGTCTCAACCGCTCTCGGTCTGTTGGTGAGTATGGTGGTAGAACCGAATGCGCGCTTGACCGTCGACTGCGTACGGTTCGAAACAAACGCGACGATACTGGTCGTTGTGATGGAGCCCGACCATCAGCCCTTCTGCGTGTTCGGAAATAGAGTCGTAGTCCGTATTACACACCGGGCACATGTCAGGCGGTTCGAAGGGTATCTGTGGCATACTGTCGATTGCGTTTTCGCCCCGATGATGTTCTCGTGGTACGATGCGTCGATATCTCCGCGGATCAATACAATATACCGTTCCGATTCAAATAAAACAGTCTGTCTGGGGTCTGCTCGCTGGCAGTCAGATTGAACTCGGCTGACAACAATGTGATAGACATCTGTCCAGATTCAGTACTACACAGTACTGTCTGATGTCTACCGATCGAGTAGTCATGCACGGCCGTATGAGTCCCTGGTCGCTGCACGTCTTTGTATAAAAAAGCACGAAGCGTGTTGCCCAGGTCGGCAAAGCGACGATGACTGCCGTCACGAACAATATACGTAAACCGGATTGGTCAGTCGAGAAGCGGGACTGCGGTGTACTCGGGTGCAGGGAGGCTGCCAGTCTCCGCGGCCCGGAGTGGCGGTGGCCAAGCGATCCGGACTAATACTGTTACTGTGAGTCTGTCCCGCTATCGTGTCACTCATCGCCTGTCTCGGGTCGTGCAACGGTCGAGATATCGGATCGGGGCCGAAAATTACCGTCATAATCGCTATGAGTCACCGGGGTCGACGCCGTCGTGTTCGGGCTTTCTGTCGGACTCACCGGGATCACTCACCGTCCGAGACGAGACGTATCAGGGCCTGGCCCAGGGCAACAGGGCCAGCAATGGGGCCAAGCGTGTGAGCAAACCGTTTGAACGATTCGAGCATTCCAGGCCGATCGTTCGAAGGCCCTAGATACATCAGAAGAGGGGTTTCCGGCGGCCCGTAAACGTCCACCTCCATCCCCTTTTCAGAGTAGCACGTGTCGAGTACGGCAATGACGCCTGCTTGCTCTAGATTTTCCAGATGGTATGAGACCTGCTGTAACGACAGGTCGAGTTCGTCGGCGATATCCTGTGCTGCGAGGGGTTCTCGATTGAGGAGCTCAAAGATCTCCTGGCTTGTATCCGAGGAAAGTGCCTTGAGTATCTCGGACGTACGGTCGTCGTCGATACAGAGCAGCTTTGGGTCTTCTTTTCGATCGATAGTCGCATCCGAGGAGGTTGGAAATAACGTTCCCATTTGCCTGCAAGTTCGTCCCGAGCGGTGAAGTAGCTTGATTTCGATAAAAACAAATTTTGAGCGTCCGTCCAAAGACGGTCTGTGGACCCAGTCCGACGAGCTAACGACACTGATGGGTGTGCCTGTCTCAGGTGTCGATCAGTGGAGACACACGTTCGGCACCGCTCTGTTATGGGGGATTTTTTCTGGGCGGCAGGGTTGTTACGGCGATATCCATCGATCCTCGGAGTCGTGATTGCTATCGTGGTTCTGAGCGGGTCGCTGTGGCCGCTGTTTGAAACGATGCCACAGACGTGGCCGGTCGGAACCGGCGTTTTCTTTTTTATCGGGACAAGCGCCACTGTGTTACGTGCGTACACCGTCGCTGTGACGACCGCAGTCTTGCAGGGGTCGGTGCAGTCGGCACAGGGACTCCTTGTGACGAGCATCCGACGGCTACCGGCAGTGATCGGTATCATCACCGCGACGCTCGTGATCGGTGGCGTCGCGATCGGTATCGCGTCTCTGTTGACCTGGGCAGCAATCGCGGCGGTCCCTATCGCCAGTGACTCCATCTATGACGGTGCATCCGCGACACTCGTTTTCGGCTCTATCTCGGCGCTTGCGATCTTCAAGTTCTGGCTCGCTCCCGAGGTCTCCGTCGCCGGAAACTACGGGCCGCTGGCCGCTCTCAGGGTGAGTTGGGCTGTGACGAGTCTCCACCCGTTTCGGGTGCTCGTTGTGATACTCGGATTCGTTCTGACGGTATTCTCACCGGAGTTGATCAGACATGGGTCCAGGACAGTCGGCTTTGAACTCCTGCTTCGGGATCCACTTGCTGGATTCGTCCAGGCACTGTTCTACGGTGTCGGGTACGCCGTGTGGTTCGCTGTCGGTACACAGATATATATCCGTGCGACGCTCAGTCGATAAATCATAATAGAGTTTATCAGTGTCGTCTCTGCCATCCTCCTGCGGACACGGGTCGTCGAGGGTGAAAATCAATTTTGACCGTAGATGATAGCTTTTTCCTAGCAAAACCTACGCTGGGCCGTGATGAGTACAACCGAGACGGTACTCGAAACAGAACAGCTGACCAGAGAGTTCGGTGATATTACTGCTGTGTGCGATCTTGACCTCTCGGTACACGAGGGCGAAATTTACGGGTTTCTCGGCCCGAACGGCGCCGGCAAGACGACGACGATCCATATGTTGTTGTCGCTCGTGCGTCCAACCGCCGGTCGCATATGGCTGTTCGGTGAGAAACTCGACCCGGAGGATGCGACGCCCAGGAGACGGATCGGCGTCCTCCCGGGTCACGGTGAACTGTACGATAACCTCACTGCGACCGAGCATATCGAGTTTGCGACAAGAATAAAGGAGACCGACGATGACCCGGTAGCTCTTTGTCAGCGCGTCGGGCTAGATTCGGCGGCCGGACAGACGGTGAGTGGATTCTCTACCGGAATGCGACAGCGCCTCAAACTCGCGATGGCACTTGTCGGAGAACCGGACCTGCTTATTCTCGACGAACCAACGAGCGGATTGGATCCCAATGGGGCAAGGCAGATGCGAAACATCATCGAAGCCGAAAACGAGAGAGGGGCGACGGTTTTCTTTTCGAGTCACGTCCTCGGACAGGTGGAACAGATCTGCGACAGAGTCGGTATTCTCGATGACGGACGGCTGATAGCGGAGGATACAATTTCGGGGCTACGGTCGCAGGTGGGCCGAAAAAAAAGTGTGCGAGTTAGGTTCAGCGAGGCAATCAGGGGCGTCGCAGACAGGTTCCGAGATATGGAGGGAGTCTCGTCTATCACAGTTGATGGACGGACTCTTGAACTCGACGTCGGGGACGCTACCAGGATCAACGAGATAGTACGTAAACTCGACAGGACGGAGGCAGGCATTGAATCGATCAGCACCGAAGAGGGGTCGCTTGAGGACCTCTTTG
>JAQCMX010000268.1 GCA_028274885.1 Haloarculaceae archaeon | reverse complement strand
ACACCCTGCTACGGCAGGTGAGACGGGTGTTGTCGGGCGGGGTGGAGCCGCCGACCCTCACGGACGCACCGGGCGTTCGGGTGTAAATTCCAGCCGACCCATCTCGGGAAGGTCGAGGGGAATTACATTCGCCTGCGACGGCACGGCCCATTTTGGGACGTGCGGTCAAAACGGTGAAGCCGCGGGGCTTGTTCCCGCGGTACTTCACTCCACGGTGACGGTACGACTGTCGGTGATCGGTTGTAGCGGAAGTTCGGGAAAAAGGACGTGGACGGTGAACTCGAGTTGTTCGGTCGTGCCACCAAACACGCCGACCGGCAGCGTCGTCTGCCCGAGATAGGTCGCCTTGCTGGTCATCTCGACGTCGTTGAGAGTGACGCGAAGCCCCGCGCGAGCGTCGCCAGCAGTCGTCCGGACCAGGACCTCGTGCATCTCGCGGTCTCCGTGTGCGATCGTCTCGGGAAACGAACCCCACTCGACGGTCACGGCGGGCAACTCGGCCGCACTCTCGCGGACGCGCTCGGCAACGCCAGATTCGAGGCCGGACGCTGTGAGTTCCGCGGTCGTAGCCGATGCGACCGCGTCGGGCGAGCGATAGCCCGCCGACGCGAGCGACTGTGCGCGGCGCTGTCCGACGCCATCGATGGCCGTGAGGCCGACAGCGTCAGCACTGACGCCGGTCTCGACGCGGGCTGTAACGCGTTTGACCAGATTCGCCCCGCCAGGAGTTCCAAAGCGGTCGACGATAGCCCGCAACGCGGCCAGCAGGCGAAGGGCGTTCTGGCGGATGATCCAGGCGTCGCTTTTGAGTTCTGCCGGTGTCGTCCCGGTCATCGCGGCCCGGAGGATCGCGAGCACCTTCCGGGTACCCGAATCACGCCCACCGGCGCGCTCACCGAGCACCGCGTCGACGGCCGTCTCCTCGTCGGACCGGGTGCTGACGCTGTCGAATTCGCCCGCGTTGGCCACAGCACACAACACCTGGAATTCTGTAATCGCAGCCCGGTCTGCGAGGTCCGCAAACTCCCGTGCCGTGGGGAGGGCAAGGTAAAACTGGGAGGCCAACCGGCCAAGCGGCGTCGGTTCGACTGCCAAGCCATCCATCTCGACGAACCCGGCGGAGACGAGCCACTCGACGGTCTCGCTGATCCGACCCCGAAGCTCCTCGGTCGTCATCGTGTCCGCGACCGTGACGTAGTAAAAGGTCTCACCGAGCCAGTCCAGTGCGTCCTGCAGATCCCCGACGAACCCGAGCGCGATCTCCGCATTCAGGTGGACGGCGAGATCGGTCGAGACCGGTCCCCGGGTGCTGTCGGACGGCGATTTCCCGTCGGGCCTGCTGTCGCGGTCGGCGAGCTGGGACTGGATGGTCTTGCCCTCTCGGAGGAGTCGCCGGTAGCGGTCGGCGTCGGTGCTGTCACAGACGACCCATGCATACCCCTGGTCGTCGTAGCCCGGCCGGCCGGCACGACCGAGCATCTGGAGGACATCGAGCGGGCTCATCGCGACTTCCCCCTCGAGGGGGTCGTGGTGATGGGTGTCACGAATCACGACACACCGCGCGGGCAGGTTCACACCCCAGGCGAGTGTCGATGTCGAGAACAGAAGCTGGATCTGTCCCTCGCGGAACCACTGCTCGATGGCGGATTTGTCCGTTCGCGAGAGGCCGGCGTGGTGAAATGCCACCCCGTCCAGGACCGACTGGCGGAGCGTGTCGTTCCCGAGGGTCTCTGCCTCGGTGTGGAAGTCGTACTCACCGCGCACCCCGATGGGGACGTCCCGTTCGGTGAGTTCGTCCCGGGCCTTCGTTGCCGCCCGGACGGTGTCCTGACGGGAGGCGACAAAGACCAGTGCCTGTCCCTCCTCGCGGATGTGTGGCTCAGCGAGATCAAGGGCACGGTAGAGGCGGCGGTACTTGTCGGCAAAGGCGTTGTCGCCGTGGCTGTATGTCGCCACGTCGGCCGACAGCGGTACCGGACGGTACGACTCGCCAAAGGAAAACGTCGTCTCGGGCGGGGCATCGAGCCACGCGGCCACGTCCTCGACGTTCGGCATCGTCGCCGACAGCGCGATCACACGAGGGTCACAGAGCCGGCGGAGCCGGGAGATTGTCACCTCCAGGACGCTGCCGCGCTCGTCGGAGTCGAGCAGATGGACCTCGTCGATGACACAGCAGTCGACGTCGGTGACAAACGAGTAGCGACGCGAGTCGTGTTTGCGCGTCGCCGAATCGGCCTTTTCCGGCGTCATCACCAGTACGTCCGCGCGCTCGGCCTTGCGCGGGTGCAGGTCGCGCTCGCCGGTGACGACGTACACCGAGTAGCCAAGTTCCTCGAACCGTTCCCACTCACGTTCTTTCTCGTTTGTGAGCGCCCGGAGTGGGGCGAGAAAGAGTGCCGTTCCGCCCGCAGCGAGGGTCTGGGAGATTGTGACCTCCGCGATAGCAGTTTTGCCGCTCGCGGTCGGCGCGCTCACCACGACGTTTTCGTCGGTTTCTATGAGTGCCGGCAGCGTCTCGGACTGCATCGGATTGAACCGTTCGAAGGGAAACACGTCCGCGAATGCCGGCAACACGTCCGACACGGGGGTCCCGGTCTTGCCATCGGCGTCTCCTGACACTATCGGGTGAGAGGGAGCGACCGACATATGCGTTTCTGTCGGCCGCCGAGAACCGAGGGGGGATGGACACCGCTCGGGGCTGGCGTCGGCCGGTGTCAGGGCCAGACCCGGTAGGTCAGGAACCGCCACACCGCCTCCATCGGCCCGTATCGGAAGCGTCGCAGCCACAGCACCGAGAGGGTGATCTGGACGATCCAGATGACGAGGACAATCCCGAACTGTTCGACCCGGGAGACGCGTCCGAACAGGCCGAGTCCGAACCCGTAGAAGATCGTAGTTGCTACCACCGTCTGGAACAGATAGTTGCTCAGCGCGGTCCGGCCGACGGCCGCACACACCCGAACGACCCCGCTCCGGGGGCGACCACGACACAGGAGCACAACGAGCGCGATGTAGGAAACCGCAAGCAGGAGACTTCCCCAGTAGTTAAAAAGCGGCCACATGTACCTGGCACCACCGCGCCAGTCGTGGACTGTGACAAACACCACGCCCGCTCCGGTCAGCGCGAGCCCGCCGACAGCGCCGCCAAGCGCAAGTCGGCGATAGGTCCTGCGGGACCCGTCATCGGAGAGGATACCCCATTTGAAAAGCGCCATCCCCCAAAGCATGACGCCGGTGTAGCGCCATCCGACCGAGGCCAGAAACTGTGTGGTGTGGGCCTGGAACGCCGACGGGACGCGTTCGGCCATGTTGGCACCGAAGCCGCCGCGGTAGGCCTCGATTTCGGCCTGAATCGCCGCCTTGGAGGTCGTCAGGAGGTCCAGTTGTGCACCCGGATCGAAGGTTAGGGCTCGGTTGAGGCGGAGCAAGAAAGGAAAAAAAAGCAACACGGTCCCGACGGTCGCGAGTCGCGAGGCCGACCAGTCGCGTGCGAGGACGACCCAGAGCGCACAGAGCCCGTAGACAACCAGGATATCCCCTTGCCAGAGCAGGTACGCGTGAAAGGCACCGATGACGAGCAGCCAGATAGTCCGCCGGTAGTGCAGTGCCAGGGCTGGTGCCCCCTGTGACTCCCGGGCATTGGTAAACAGCAAGATACCGGCGCCAAACAGCAACGCGAACAGCGTGATGAACTTCCGCTCTACGAAGACGTGACTCAGTAGCCAGGCCAGATAGTTCGGGCCCGATAGATCGCCGTACCGGGTGGGGTTGATCCGCGCGACGGTCGGCATCGAGAACGATTGGATATTGATGAGCAGGATGCCGAGGATGGCCACACCGCGGAGCGCGTCGAGGCTGACGATCCGATCGGACGGGGTGGTCGGTGCTGGCCTGGATGGCACAGCTACCGGAAACGGTCACACGAGTATAAATGGACGGACTGGCTATCACCCGACACCGGCACCGGTGCCCCAGGTTTTAGTTCGTCAGACCGAAAGGTTAGATAATGAGTCGTACACGAAAGCCAGAGTGGCTGAAGATGCGCCCACCCGCCGGTGAGCGGTTCACCGAGATCAAGGGGGTCCTGCGGGACCACGACCTGCACACGGTCTGTGAAGAGGCATCCTGTCCGAATCTCGGGGAATGCTGGTCGGGCCGGAACGGCCCCGGCACGGCGACGTTCATGCTCATGGGCGAGCGGTGCTCCCGTGGGTGTAACTTCTGTGACGTCGAGACCGGAGGGATGGGACCACTCGATCCGGACGAACCCGAAAACGTCGCCAGCGCGGTCGCCGAGATCGGACTCGAGTACGTCGTGTTGACCTCCGTGGACCGTGACGATCTGCCAGACCAGGGCGCGGCCCACTTCGCGCGGACCATCCGCGAAATCAAAACACGCGACCCGGAGATACTCGTCGAGGTTCTGATTCCGGACTTCCAGGGCGAGGCGTCGCTCGTCGGGCAGATCATCGACGCCAAACCGGACGTGATCGCACACAACGTCGAGACCGTCGA
>JAQCMX010000260.1 GCA_028274885.1 Haloarculaceae archaeon | reverse complement strand
GGACCGGTTGTGACCGATAACGGGAATATCGTCATAGACTGTTCGTTCGGGCAGATCGAAACGCCCGAGCAACTCGGGACACAGCTCTCTGCGGTTCCAGGCGTGGTCGAACACGGGCTGTTCGTTGATCTCGTCGACGAAGCACATATCGGGGATCCCGATGGTGTGGATATACGGAAGTTCGGGGATACCCATTCGGTGTGACACAACAGGGCAAACAGTACAGTGACTATCCGTGGAGGAACAGAAAAACAGGTCGCTTAGAGGTCACGTGGCTGGACCGTCTTGCGATCGTTTGCCTCTGCACGCCGGGCTGCATCCGCAAGGAGTTCCTCGACTTCGTCATCGAGGGCTGCATAAAAGTCCGACGCGACGTTCATATCATCGAGCTCTTCTTTCACGGCCGCTTTGACAATCAGGTCTGCCATACAGATATCTAATTTTCGAGGATCGTTTATAACCTTTCTCGTTTCAGGACGGTATTCCCGCCGTAAACGGCTGTTGCAGGGGATATGTCCGAGATCAGGATACCCCAATATGTATGCTATATAAACGACCGGTCAGGCCTGTTGAAAAACCGAAACCTACGAGTGATCGTGAGATAAGAGGGGATATGCGCGATGTCCTCGAGGCCCTTGCAGCGGGGCAGATAAGCGTCGAGGCAGCCGAGGCAAAGATATCCGGGTACGTCACGAGCGAGGCGGGGCGTTTCGACGCGGCCCGGGTGGACCGAAGCGGCGTTCCCGAGGCGATATTGGCGACCGGAAAGACCCCGAAGGAGGTGGCTACACTCGCTGTATCTAGCCTTGAATCCACAGATCGTGCCATCGTGACCCGAACCGACGAGACCGACCGGAACGCGATCAGGGAACACCTTGACCGGGACTACCCCGACGCGTCCGTAGAGGTCGAGAAGCGAGCCGGAGGTGTCGTGGTCCACACACCGGAGTTCGAACGCCCGGCACTCGACGCAAGGGTCGGGGTCGTCACCGCTGGAACCTCCGATGCGGCCCCTGCGGCGGAGGCCGAACTGATCATCAGCGAGACCGGGGGGCAGGTCGAACGGATCGACGACGTGGGTGTCGCTTCGCTAGCGCGTCTTTTGGACACACTCCCGACACTCCGGGCCCAGGATGTGCTGGTGGTGGCCGCCGGCCGCGAGGGTGCCCTTCCAACAGTAGTCGCCGGACTCGTCGACGTTCCGGTGATCGGGCTGCCGGTCTCGACGGGGTACGGACACGGAGGTGACGGCAAGGCAGCACTGATCGGTATGCTTCAGTCTTGCACTGTTCTCTCGGTCGTGAACATTGATGCCGGCTTCACCGCAGGTGCCCAGGCGAGTCTCATCGCCCGGCAGACCGAGAGGGCTCGGACGGAGTGATCATACTGCCCGTACCCGGCAAAGTCACGCAACCCTAACCGATTAGGTACCAACCATATTTGTACATCCACGCAATAAGATTATGTCGGCTGATCAGGCCGGCCGAAAACGATGCCCAAATGTGACCACTGTGGCGCGCACGTCTCCGAGCGTTTCGCACGGGTGTTTGCAGACGAGTACGGACATATCCGAGCCTGTCCTGCTTGCTCGGCAAACGCCGGAATCGCAGAAGTTGCCAAGGAGCGTGCACAGCAGGTCTGAGATTGCGCACCGCTACCGCGGACCCCCCCTGGCTACCTTTCCGGATCAACCTGTTCGAGAATCTTCCGTATACCAGTTACCGGTGTCCGGAGTCCAGTTCGGAGCATAGTTTTTTTATCAGGCCGTGGGACACGACCGTATGGACCAGAACCCCCCAGCGAGCGACGCGATCTCGTTCGGTACTGACGGGTGGCGGGCACCGGTCTCGGAGTTTACCGTACCCCGGATCAGAATGGTCGGACAGGCCGTGGCGAGTTATCTGGCCGACACCGGGGACGAGGGGCCGGTGGCGGTCGGATACGACGCTCGCGAACACTCCCGGGAGTTCGCCCGGGAATTGACCAGAGTTCTCGCAGCCAACGGAAGAGCGGTTACGATTTCGGACCGGGACTGTCCAACACCAGTTCTTGCCTGGACGGTAGCCAACGGCCCGTACACCGGGGGACTGATGATAACTGCCTCGCACAATCCACCGGAGTACAACGGCGTGAAGATTCTCCGCGAAGACGGATCACCAGCGCTTCCGGGCGTGACCGATGCGATCGAAGCACGCCTCGAGACGCCGGAACCGGTCGACCCTGACTCGTTCGGATCGGTGACCGAATCGGATCTGCGATCCCCCTACGTCGACCACGCTCACAGATTTGTCATGTCGGAGTGTGGAGCCGAGCAGGGCCTTTCGGGGATGACCGTCGCGTACGACGCGATGCACGGAAGTGGGCGAGACGTTACTGACCGACTGCTCGAGCGCGGTGGTGCATCGGTCGAACGGCTCCGGTGTGGCACCCATCCGACCTTCGGGGGTGTGGCTCCCGAGCCCAGCCCCGAGAACGCCTCGGCACTCGAGGAGATTGTCTCTCGCGGGGCTGCCGAGTTAGGGGTTATAAATGACGGCGACGCGGACAGGATCGGCCTGGTTACCCCTCGGCACGGGTATCTGGATCCAAACGTCGTACTCGCGGTCCTGTACGAGTATCTGCTTAGCAACAGAGAAGCGGACGCGGTCAGGACAGTTTCGACGGGTAGTCTCGTCGACCGAATCGCAACCGCACACGACCAACAGGCCCACGAGACTGCGGTCGGATTCAAGTGGGTCGCAGACGTGCTTGCCGACCACGACGCAGTTTTTGGCGGCGAGGAAAGCGGGGGATACGGTGTCGGAGGGCACCTCCGGAACAAAGACGGTGTTTTGATCGCGTTGCTCGCTGCCGTTGCCCATCGAGACCGGTCGCTGGACGCCCGCATCAAAGCCGTCCGCGACGCCCATGGGTCGGTCTCGCAGGGACGGGTGAGCGTAGCGTGTCCCAACGAACGCAAACCGACGGTACTGGAGAGGGTCGAACAACAGCTGCCCGAGGAGCTTGCGGGTCAGTCAGTGGCCGAAGTGAACACCGTCGACGGGTTCAAGATACATTTCACAGATGGAACCTGGGTCCTGATCCGTCCCTCCGGAACGGAGCCGAAGCTCCGCGTCTACGCCGAGGCAGAGGAGGAGGCGCGTGTCGATGCGCTACTCACTGCGGGGCGGGACCTCGTCGAACCACTCGTCGGGGACTGATCTGGTGACCGCATCCGGACAAAGCTGTTCTTTCGAAAACATCACAATCTTTTGGGGAGTTTTATACCGTTGCTCTCCGTAGACGTTAGTGGTGATACGATGACAAAAGAGATCCTGATGATCGTCGGTGATTTCGGCGAGGACTACGAGATCATGGTTCCCTTCCAGACACTCCAGGCGGTGGGTCACAGCGTCGATGCGGTGTGCCCGGGGAGAGAAAGCGGGGAGACGGTCAAGACTGCAATCCACGATTTCCGGGGCGATCAAACGTACCTGGAAGAGCGGGGACACGACTTCGAACTGACCGCCACGATGGACGAGATAGACCCGGCTGATTACGACGCGCTGGTCGTGCCCGGGGGACGGGCCCCCGAGTACCTGCGCACCCACGACGAGGT
>JAQCMX010000163.1 GCA_028274885.1 Haloarculaceae archaeon | reverse complement strand
CTCGGAGAGGGAGCGATCAGCCTGGCGGTGCAATCCGGGGGCGAACGCGAGTGGCTCGCACCACCGCTTCCGATCGAGGTTCTGCCCTGAGGCTGTCGAGCGCGGCCTGCCAGGACGGAACCGGGCTACTGATCACACACACGCGGACTGGTACCACCGTGTGGGGTCGCGCGCTCTCGGATCCGGGCTGCGTGGACGCTCTCGGTGGTGTCGTCGATCACGACGACATCGCCGGGTGCGGTCGGAAGTCGGTCCGGTAGCGAGCGATCCAGGTAACTCGGCCGGGCAGCCCGGAGCGCATCGAGATCCTTCTGCGAGGTCAACCGGTGTGAAATGAGGATATCCGCCTGCGAGACGCCGACCGCAGGCACAGCACTCGGTCGTTGCGTTGCGAACACGAGACTGACACCAGGTGCACGCCCACGGGTCAGCAGCCGCCGGAGTGAAGCGGCAGCCACCCCTTCGAAGAAGACGTGTGCCTCGTCGACCAGCAGCCAGGGAAACACCTCGATTGTCCCGTCCAGTCGGGCACGGTACAGAGTCTCGGCAAGCGCGTGTGCAACCGCATTCATCGGTGCGATGTCCAGCCCGGAAACGTCGACGACGGTCACCGCACCGGTCGTCAGCGTCCCAACATCGGTGCCATCCCGACCGAAGATGTCCCAGGAGTCGGCCAGATCGAGATGGTTAGTCGCGGCACGTCTGTCGACCTCGCGGGTATCAGTTGCTTCGATCCGTGCCTGCATCTCCGTGATCGTCGACGTGTGCTGTGTGGCCTGCCAGATGAGACTCCCGGGACCTCCATCCGGCGGGAGACCGAGAAGTGAACACCACGACCGGGGACCGAGTTTGTCCGGGGAGACGACGGGTGTGTCGATGACTGTGGCCGGAACCGGTTTGCCAGTAGCCGACTCCGTGAGGGTGGAGAAGACACCGATCGGATCGAGAACGATCGGGGCGACGCCGTGACTCCGGGACAGTTCTTCCGCGAGAACTCCCAGCGTGTATGATTTCCCGTACCCACGTTTCCCGACGATCGAGACCGCGTGTGGACTGTCGAAGTCGAGGCAAAGCTGGGCACCGTCACTGCCGTCGCGGGCCCGGTATGTCCCGATCTGCCCTGTCTGGCCGGTTGCACTGTCCGCGCGTCCGATGACGAAGCTCACGCCACCGGTTGCTTCCCGTTCGTATTTGAACCTTGGGACAGCACAACCGCGAGACGGGCGTGTGGACGGGGTCAGGTATCGATCGAATGCCTCTCTGTCGATCCGGGAAGCCGCCGGACCCGGCGAAACTGCGAGTTAGCCGATGTATCGCAGATCCTCGTCGGACGGGGTAGGCGTGCCCTGTTCCATCTCCTGTATCTTGCGTACGACCTCTTCCATCTCCTCGGCGCGGTCCTCGAGCGAGCCGAAATCGACCTCGAAGCCGACAACTTCCTGGAGGATTTCGAGAACCGCCTGTGCGCTTTTCGGATCGACTAGGTATCCGCTGGTTTCGCCCATCAGACAGGCAGCCGGAATCCCCCGACGCCCCCCGAGCCCCAGCAGGAGGCCGCTGATGCCGACGATGCCACCCGCCGGTTCGTCACCGCGAAAGGCCACACCGAACGATTCGAGTTCCTCACGTATGCTTTCGGTGCTGGCAGCGCCGATGACGTCGTACTCCTCGATCAGTTCGCCGGTCGGGACACCACCGAGGGCGTACACCTGTTTGGTGCCGAGTTCCTCGGCCACGTCGAGAAACACGTCCGCGAGCCCGTAGTGACCGACAGTGTCCTGGGCCTGGTGGTCACCGGTCAACACGAGCATGTCTGCATCCTCGACCGTGACGGCGTGGATTTCGGCACAGGCCAGTTGCGTGATCCCCTCATCCACGCTGACCTGTGGCGGGAAGTGCTGTGAGTAGACCCGTCTGATAAGCTGACTGTCCAGTTCTTCGAGGAGATGTTCGGCGGCGAGTTTGCCTACGTGTCCGACACCGGGCAAGCCTTCGATCAGCACCGGCTCCTCGAGCGGGACCTCGTCGGTTTGTTCGATTTCGAAGTCGTCCATAGGCCTATTCGCGGTTGCGCCGCTTAAGAGCGCGTCGATACTCACCGTAGGGGTCCTCGGGCGAGAACGGCGCCGGGGCACTGTTTACCGCCTCGGCACCACACTCTGGACAGGTTTCGCCCAGGGTATATACCGGCCGGTCGTGTGTACGCTCCCACCCACTACAGACGCGGATGTCGGATTTCATAATGTCGGTCCAGATAGAGAAGTGTTCCACCCCGATCCGGGTTAGTCGTCGTCCTCGTGGCGCTCCCGGTGGAAGTCGGCGGTGCCATCGTGGTCGTCGATCACCGCGATGGCGCGGTCGGCGCTTTCCTCTAGATGATTTTCGGCCGTCTTGTAGTCGGGAGCTTGGACCTCGATCCGGTACTCGGGGGCACCGACGTAGGTCACTTCGAGGTCGACTTCCTCTGGGACCTGCCCGTTACCTCCGGCGGCCTGGAGCGCTTCCCGGACGACATCGACACCATCGCTGGCCGGACACTCCAGATCGACGTACCCGGTGACAGACACGTACGGCACCGACACGTTTTCCCGTGCCGTCCGGACGAGCGCCGTTGTCTGTTTGTCGGTGAGGTCCAGGTCCTCGAGTGTTTCAGTGCCGTGGATCGCAGCCTGTTCGAACCCGCCGTACAGCGAGCCGTACTCTGCAAGGAGTTCGTTTGCAATCGCGGCGTATGTCTCGTCGTCGATGTCCTCGCCGAAGGCCAGTTCCATCCAGTTGTCGGCTTTTTGCTCGTTTTTCCACTCCTGGATTTTCTCCTTGTGCTGGTGGTCGTTGACATCTTTCAGGGAGAGATCAATCTGCTGTGCACCCTCGTCGACATCGAGGACCTTGGCGACGGCGCGCTGGTCGACGTTGACGTGGTCCCGGACGTTTTTGATCCACCCGGAGGCCACCTCGCTGATATGACAGAGCCCGCGCTTGTCCTCGTACTCGAGCAGATCGACAAAAACGCCGAAATCCTCGATTTCGTCGATCCGCCCGACCACGAGTTCGCCGGACTCGGGCCAACCACTGTACTTCATCGCGCCTCGACAGCGTCCGTTATTTCGCCCTCGATCGTCGCCGTACCGCCGGTCGGGTGGGCGATGGTGTGCCCACAGACCACGCACGACACCTCCGAGGCGACCTTCTCGAAGACGATCTGTTCGTTCTCACAGTCGGGACAGGCAACTGCATAGAAGTTTCCGGCCATGGTTACTCCTGGAAGGTGAGTCGACCGGCGCGCCAGCCCTCCCGCTGGTGGGCCTTGCCACACTCGCCACACCGGTACTTGAGCTGGGTCTTTTTTGTTGGCTTGTCGCCACCAGGGACCTTCGAGAACTTCCCGTCGTTTCCGATGCCGGAGTTGCGTTCGCGCTGGCGATCGATCCACTTCATCCCCGTCTCACGACCGCTGCGGACCTTTTCGACCTCGTGTTCGTAGTGTTCGTTACAGTGCGGACAGTAGGTGTTCATCCGCCGTGGCATTTCCATATATATCGACCTTGCGGTGAGATTGAACAGCGGCACATAAAACCCGTACGGTTCGAACCGGCGCGGCAAGCCGGTGACGTTCGAAGTCACTAAGTGCGTGTCTGGTGAATCTCAGGTATGCGGACACTCATCGTTCACGGGAACCCAGGCATCCGGAAAGGGGCCAAAATCGCGTATGGCGGCGAGGAGTACGTCTGCTTCGGGATCAACAAACAGGGTGAGTTTCACGGCCCCGAAAAGCCCCAACTGTGGTGTACGATCGGGTCGGAGGATGAACGCGAAACGTACGAGCGCCGGGAGTACATCCCGATGCATCTCGACGTGGACTCGGTCGATGCCGAGGAACTCGAAATCGTTCAGGCCAAGATGTAAGCGGGTGGTGAGTCAAAAAATCACACAGCGGGGACCCAAACACAATGTTTAACCGGGGACCGAAATTAAATCCCGGTAGCGGGATGGGATAGCCAGGAGATTCCGGCGGGCTCATAACCCGCAGACCGGTGGTTCAAATCCACCTCCCGCTACTTTTCCGGCGAAAAGCGCTACGAGCAGCGAGAATCAAACGCGTGGTTT
>JAQCMX010000253.1 GCA_028274885.1 Haloarculaceae archaeon | reverse complement strand
TATGCCATGACGGACTGTGTCAGGCAGTCCATGCCTGTCGAGGCGGCCACGTCCGATGGGAGTGATTCGAGCAGCGTCGGGTCCAACAAGGCGACGTCGGGAATCAGGTTGTCGTCAAGGATGCCCAGTTTTTCATCGCGGTCCGGATCGGTGATGACGGCTGCGGACGTGACTTCGCTGCCCGTCCCGATGGTCGTCGGAACAGTGACCGTCGGCAACGGTTCGACCGCGAAGTTCTGAAGTCCTTCGTAGTCCGCGATGGTCCCGCCGTTCGTCGTGCGGCCGGCGATAGCCTTCGCCGTGTCCATCGAACTTCCGCCACCGATGCCGACAACGCCGTCCCTATCACCCGATTCGACTCGTTCGACGCCACTCTCTACGGTATCGACTCGCGGGTTCGGTTCCACCTTGTCGTAGAGGTCGTAGTCGATACCGTCAGCTTCGAGTGCGGAAATGATGGGATCGACGACGCCGACTTCAACGAGTGTTGGGTCGGTGACGATCATCGGTCGTTCCACGCCGAGGGCCGACAGCTCAGTTCCGATCTCTGCGGCCCTACCCTTACCGAAGGCGACGTCTGCGCGGTGCACGAACCGGAACGGCTGGTCGTACTCGTACATAATAAACCGCATGTATGTTTCGAGGACAGTATAAAATTATTTTCCCTGAATGGACATCGACACATATGGTTTCTGTGAGCGTGTCTCGTCTCGGTTATATATCGGTGGCTGGCAGTACCGACGAATCGTTATGACATCCGTAGTCACTCCCCGGACCGGAGACGTCACGATGTCCCTCCGTCAGGGTCGTGCTGTAGTCGGGAAACGTCGGTAGTACCGTGTCTCTGCACTGTCAGCATCGATCACTACAATCAGCACGGCGTCCTCACAATGCCAACCCGCAGCGTCTCACCGGTAACGGCTCCTTCTCAGACGACTACCGAGGCGTCGGGCCCGAACCGGTCTATGTGCTGACTGCCGCTCGCGAAGAGTTCGCGGGTTCCGTGCCAGTCGCGGGAGCCCCTGTCGTATGGCGGTTGTTTTTCGGGTCCACTGCCTGTCAGTATCAAAACGAGCAGAAAAGGAAACGACGAATCGGGCCGTTACGAATATGCCTGAGTGAATGCGCGTCGAGTGGGTGGACGGCCGCTTATGACGGCGGCTCTCCCTGCGGGTCGAGTTCGAGGTCGGCGGCCTCCGACTCCATACCCAGGCGGCTCGCGGCGAGTTTCGGCCAGTGCATATCGCTGTCGACGTTTTCCGGCCCCATGATGTAGGTCGGCACCGTATACCGCGGACCAGTGTCCGTCTCTTCGATCTCCGGCTCCAGGTCGAGCTCCGACCCGTAATAGAACCGGTCGGGCTGGACGACGTCCGTCACCGTCTCGCCGACGGGGATGACGTCACGGGTGCCTTCGCCGATGGCGAACTCGTGGAGGAGGTCGACGCAGATCTGGCCGTATGCAACGGGGTTCTGCATCGAGATGAAATCGATATACCCTTCGTTCATCCACTTCACGTCGCTGAGGTAGCCGTCGACAGCACCGACAAAGATGTGCTCGTCGTTCCCGCGGTAGTATAGTTGATCCTGGCGGTCGAGCGTCTGCAGCACGCCGGCCAGAAAGCCTCCGGACGAGGCGTTGAGGATGGCGTCAACGTCCTGGTTCTGCGAGAGCCATTCCGACGCCGACGTCGCGAACTCGTCCGGGTTCCCGCCACCTTCGATATTGTTGAATGTCAATCCAGTTTCCGACGCGATCTCTTCCATCCGGTCGCGGGTCCCTTTCATACGCGCATTCCAAGCGAACGACCCGAGGAAGCCGTGGAAGTAGACCACTTTCGTGTCCTCAAGGGAACCATACTTGTCCCTGAGCTCCTCAACGCAGCGTTCGGCGAGGTTCTCGCCGGCCAGGTAGTTATCGAACGCGACTGTGACGGTCGCCTCTTCGGCAGCGGGCGTGTCAACGACACCAACCGGGATACCGTTGTCCATCGCGTTGCTGATCGGTGACTGCTGTGCTTGGCTGTCGACCGGGTCCGTGATGATGGCCGCTGTCTCCGGCCGGCTCGCAACACTGGAGATATCCCGGTTCAGCTTCTCGCTGTCCTGCCCGGCCCCGGTGAGCTGCGTTTCGTATCCGAGCTGTTCGGCCTCGTACCGTGCGCCCTGCGCGGCCGTTCTGAAGAAGAACGCCGACAGGGACTTCATCGGAACGGCGATAAGGTTCTTCGAGTCACCGCCACTGTCGCCCCCGTCAGTCGAGGTGCTACCGCCACTGTCGTCCCCTTCCGATCCGCTATCGCCGCCTTCATCACCGCCACCGCCGCCGCCTGAACAGCCAGCAAGGCTTCCGGTGCCGACGAGACCGGCAGCACCAAGTGCTTTCAGATAGCTACGCCGCGTTTCGTCCGTAGGGTTTGTCGAGTCGGTCATGATTAACAGGCGTAGACCTGAACTAAGTGATACCCGTATTGTAATTAAATCTTTTGTTAAGGTTACCGCTAACCGGCCCTGCAACTGCTGATCGAGCAGCAACGCCGAAGAACGGGTAGTTGTCGGCGCTTACGACGTTTTGTAGGTTCGGAGGCCGCCGAGAATGATCGCGGCGAGAATCAGGACGCCGGTGATCAAGCGGACGTTGTACCCGCTGACGCCCGCAATCGTCAGGCAGGTGTTGATCATCTGAAGCAGCAGGGCCCCACCGACGGCTTGGTGGATACTGGCTTCGCCACCGGTGAGCCGAATGCCACCCAGAATCGGGGCTGCGATGGCCGGGAGGAGTCGTCCCTGGCCGAACGTCGAACTGATGATCGCCAATCGCGAAGACAGCAGGAATCCGGCAATTGCCGCGAGTAGCGCACAGGCAACGAAGGCCCGTCGTCGGACTTTTTCAGTATTAATTCCGGCACGGTCCGCGGAGTCCTCGTTCCCGCCGGTCAGCAGGAGGTCTTGACCGAAGGGAAGTCGCGTGAGCACGAGATGTGCACCGACAGCGATGACGAGAATAGCCACCACAATCAGGCTGAAGGGGCCGATGGTATTGTTGCCGATATAGGTGTACGCACCGCCGAACCCGGAAATTGTGGCGCCCTGTGTGAACACAAACAGGAGCCCGATGAGCAGGAAATACGTCCCGAGGGTGGCTATCAGCGAATCGATTTCGAGTTTGTTCACGAGGTACGCGTTGGTCAACCCGACTGCGACTGCAACTAACGGGAGGCCGATACCGACTGCGACGATGAACGGTACACCAAGATCCTTGATCAGGTACGTCGCCACGAACGGTGCGACCCCCATCGTGCCCACGATAGACAGGTCAATCTCCGCAGCGGCTAACACAAAGGTGATTCCGATGGCCAGCACAACCAGGTCGACGGAGCTAATGATAACCTGATTGATGATCCCGACACCGAACACTTGTGGGTAAATCGCCGATATGCCGAGGTACAGGATTACAACTAGCGGCCAGATGAAATACTCCTTCAGTCCCTCCACTAGCGGACTCTGTGTGGAGTCAAACCCGGATGTTAACCTCGAACCGAATGCCATACACCTGAGTGTGACATTGATCATATTTTATTCTTACTGTAATCGGGTCGCGGGTTGCAGGACAGACGTACAACGTGTTGTGCGCTCGGATGAAGACTGGCGGCCGGGAACCACCGACTTCGACTGACGGCCCCGCCTCAGTCGGTCATATGACGCCGAGTACCGGACTGGGTCGTCCACAATAATTATAAATGGGGTGACGACATATGTAATGATCATAGATGTCTAGTCAGAAAGCAGTGGACCCGTCGGAATCGTCCGAAGAACCGGTCCTGAGGGCCGAGGGCGTCTCGAAGAGTTTCGGCACCGTCCAGGCAGTCGACGACGTGTCACTCGAACTCGGCGAGAACGAAGTCGTGGCGCTCGTCGGCGATAACGGGGCTGGGAAGTCAACACTGCTCTCCTCGCTTGTCGGGTTGCAGGGAATCGACGAGGGTGAGATCTCCTACCGGACGGGCACCACACTCACGCCAGGAAACAACCGTGAGGTGCTTGGGGATGAAGTCGGTATCGTCCACCAGGACATGGCGCTGGTCGGTCTCCGACCCGTGTTCGAGAACGTCTTCATCGGCCGCCAGGTTAAAAAGGAGTATCTCGGTGGCCTGCTCAAGATTTCCGACAAGAAAGCGATGCGTCAGGAGTGCGAGCGGATCCTCGACGAGCTCGGCTTCGATATCCCAGTCAACAAGAAGGTCCAGCTGCTATCCGGCGGTGAGCGACAGATTCTGGCGTTCGCACGGGCGATCTACTCCGACCCACCTATTCTCGTTCTCGACGAACCGTTCACTGCGCTCTCGGAGGATATTATGAACCAGTTAATCGAGACGATCAACGAACTCAGGAAGGACCACTCGATTATGCTCGTCAGCCACAACCTCGAGATGGTCCGTGAACTCGCCGATCGTATTCTTGTTATGCGCCGTGGCAACAAGGTGGCCGAACTCACCGGCGAGGAGATCGAGCGCAAGGACATCCTCAAGTTGATGATCGGGTGACCGGGGCGTGTCAGTAACGAACTCCCTGAGGCAAGGTATCGAGCGATGAGAACCCGCGACAGTACGCTCTTGTTTGGGCTCGCGCTCGTCGTCGGCGTTGTGCTCGCCGTGCAGGTCGGATACGGTGGGGTCCCGCTTGAGGATGAGCCACAGACCGTATCTATCCAGGAAATCGAGGACCACCCCGACCGGTACGTCGGGGAGCGAGTCACGATCGAGGGCTGGTACCAAGGTGGACTGGTTCGGGACGCAAACCCCGTGTGTGCGAACACAAGGGAGGGGCTTCAGCAAGAGCCGTACGCTACAGTCTACGTCAATGTCCCTGACGACGAGACGCTGTACACTGACTACAAATACCGGTTCACCGGTGTTCTGCGGGACGGATCCTCCGTGGACCGGGTCATCCCGGGGTCGAAACCGATCTTCTTGCCCGACTCGGTCGCGTCCCTCGGGAAGGTCGGCGACTGTAGTTTCGACCCGGGCACCCGAACGAGTTGACCACAGCGTCGGTACGCGGGATGCCACCCGACTGGTTTCAAAATAGCTAGTTGTACCGATTTGCTACTCGTTGTCGCCCGGGGAATCGGCAGTTTGGCACAACGGTTGGCATGAGCCATGCTC
>JAQCMX010000251.1 GCA_028274885.1 Haloarculaceae archaeon | reverse complement strand
TTGAACTGTTCGGTAAACGGTGGATCGAACGACTCGATCGGTAGCTTGTGGAAGATTCCACCACCGTCGTTGTCCAGAAGCACGATCGTGGCCGCCACGCCACATCGCTGGACGGACAGCAGGCCGTTCATGTCGTGATAGAGGGCGAGATCCCCGAGTACGAGTACGAGTTGGTCCTCGGTCGCGCTGCCGGCACCGAGTCCCGATGAGACGACCCCGTCGATGCCACTGACCCCGCGGTTGCCGAGTACAGATAGGTCATTGGAGTCCGGTTGCCCAAACCGATCCGCGTCCCGGATCGGCATGCTGTTGGAGATGAAGACTGTCCCAGACTCCGGGGCCTGATTCAAGACAGTGTGTAACACAGCGCCCTCGAAATGCTCCTGTCGACACGCACTCGAGACACGCTCCCAGTAGAGGTCCTCCGCTCGCATGAACCGCCGACGGTACGCACCAGAGTCACCGTTGGAGATGCGGTCAGTGAGTCCCTCCAGGAGCTGTGTCGGCGCCGCTGTCACGAGGTCGGTTGCCTCGAATTCGGCCTCCCGCCAGCCAGCGGCTGGATCGATAATCAACTGTGTTGCCCCGGTCCCGGCGAGATACTTCCTGAGCGTCTTCGAGGTCGGCGACCCGCCAAACCGGAATACGACGTCAGGATCGGGGAAGACGCCGCTCGCATCGAGATAGGAATCGTACCCGCCACAGATCGGAAGGTCGGCCGTATGTGGCCCGTACCGATGCCCGGACAGCGGATCCGCAAGCACTGGAAACCCTGTGGTGGCGACAAACCGGGAGAGGGCCTCCGGAGACGGGGTCGGCTGTGCGGTCGGGCCACACACCACGAGTCCGCGGTCGGCGTCGGCGATTATTCCGGCAATCTCTGCCAGGTCGGTCTCGGACAGCCGTGACTGCCCCGGGGTTGTCTCGACGAACGGCCCCTCCGTGGCCGCCCTTCCTTGCGACTCTTCCGAGCCGAAAGAAGACGGAACGTCACCCGCTACAGGGGTCGGCTCCAGTGGTTTTCGAAACGGGATATTCAGGTGAACCGGTCCGGGCTTCCGACCGGTGGTCTCGGCGACCGCGCGGGCGGCTGTGACCCGGAGCGAACGTAGCTTTCTGCGCTCGGGTTCGGGTTCCGCGAGCGTCCGGTACCAGCGGACTGCGTCCCCGTAGAGGTTTTCCTGATCGGTCGTCTGGTTTGCCCCGCTGTCGTGTAGCTCCGGTGGTCTGTCGGCAGTCAACACGAGCAGTGGCACCCGTCCTTCGTCTGCTTCCATCACCGCCGGGTGGAGATTCGCAGTCGCGGTCCCGGAGGTACAGACGACCGCAGTCGGGTCACCGGTCCGGCGGCCGCGGCCGAGGGCGAAAAATCCCGAGGATCGCTCGTCGAGAACCGAAACCAGTTCGACGGCTGGATGTTCGTGAAACGCAACGGTCAGCGGGGTCGACCGACTGCCCGGAGAGACACACACTGCTTCGATACCCGACGAAGCGAGCTCCTCGATCAGTGTCTGGGCCCAGAGGGTGTTACGGTTCGGGACACTCATACGAGTTCGTCGAAGATCGGGCGATACTTCAGCTGTAGTTCCTCCCATTCCTCGTCCGGATCGCTGTCGCCGACGATCCCCGCCCCGGCAAAGAGGGTCGCTTCGCTTCCGGAGGCGACCGCCGACCGGATTGCAACTGCGAACGTGCCATCGCCGTCTGCGTCGAACCAGCCAACCGGGGCTGCATACCAGCCACGATCGAACGCCTCCGTCTCTGCGATCGTTTGTAGGGCCGTCTCCGGTGGCCGTCCGCCGACTGCAGGCGTCGGGTGGAGCGCCTCAACGAGCGACAGGACGTGTGTGTGCCCTGCAAGGGTGGCCCGGATGGGCGTCCGGAGGTGCTGGACGTTCGCCAGCTTTCGGACCATCCGCTCGCCGAGTTCGATATCGGCTGCGAGCGGTTCGAGCTGTTCACGAACGGCATCGACGACGAGTTGGTGCTCGTGAGCATCCTTCTCACTGTCCCGTAGCTGGTTTGCCAGCCACCTGTCTTCCTCGGTGGTCTCACCACGACCAATCGAACCGGCCAGTGCCTCTGTGTCGACGACACTGTCCCGGACTGTGACCAGGCGCTCCGGCGTCGCTCCAAAGAACGCACCGATATCCTCGGGCTCGAACAGAAACCGGTAGCAGCCTGGATAGGCCGCTCCAAGTCTGGCAAGTGTGTCAGGAACTGAGAGGCCGCCGTTCAGTCGTAGCTTCAGTGACTGGGCGAGTACGACCTTCCGGAGCGACTCGGTCTCGATCCGCTCGGTCGCCCGTTTCACCCCGTCGTACCACTCCCGACGGGATGGTGTGAACTCGCGGTCGATCACGCCGGGTGATGTCCCAGCAGAGAGGTATGGAAGCGTCTCGATCCGGCCTCGCCACCGTTCGACACGCTCGTCGGCGACGTGTGCTGCTCCGGGGCCGGTCGCGGTCGTGGTTAGCCACGTCCCGTCGGCGGTGACAGTACACTGGATTTCCGGTAACACGAACCGTGCAGAGGGGTAGCCGTCCCATGTATCACCAGGTGCCCGTTGGCGCTGTGAGTCGGTGAATGCGAACCCCCCGTAGAGTCTGGGGCGTGCCCCCCTCGAAAGAGCGGCCGTTCCGTCGAGACGGCTGAAAAGCCCATTGGCCTGGGACTGTATCGAGCCAAATCGCTCCTCCCCGTCCGCAACGAGACACGCAGTCTCACCGCGTGCCAGGTGGGTCGTCGTCGCATCCGCCCCGGCTCCCCGGTGTTTTGGGAGTGCCCGCAACCGCGGGCGCAACTCCGTCGCGTCGATAGAACAACCACGGACGACCCCACCGTCGACGCCTTGTGTCACCCCCCGTCCCTCGCCACGCGATGAGTTCATCTATCCTATTTTGGGACTCCTGACCTTTGAG
>JAQCMX010000249.1 GCA_028274885.1 Haloarculaceae archaeon | reverse complement strand
TCGGTGACTGCGACGTCCTGTGGCATATCGTACGTGTAGTGCAACTGCACCATATCGAGTTCACAGCCGTCGTTCTCGCACGCAACTTCGAGGGTTGCAGGCATACCACCACGTAGCGGTCGGTGCCCGATAAATCGGTGGGTCTCCGACACGGGTCCCCGGCCCGGACTGACCGCTCTGTCCCACACCCGGCGTCTCATATCTGATCGCGTGGCTGGTCGAACACGCCAGGATTTATACTCCTCATACCAAAGTTGCCCTATGTCCTGTCCAGGTTGCGGGGGCGAAACGAAGGGTAGACTCGCGATTATCGATCCCGAGGAGCTAAAAGAGGAACGGGAGTACTGTCTCACGTGCGAGAAATTTCTGGACGAGAACGCTCGGCTTCCGGACGAGGACCGACGCTCTCAGGTTAGCGTCGGTTCGCTCCGTGATGACACCCTCCGGTGACGGAAACGAACCCTCGTGCACTGTTTCGCTCTCTGTAACACTCGTAGCCCGTTGAAGCGGATGCCGTCCGGAGTATCATCCGGATATGAGGTTCAACAGGAAGTCAATAGCAAGCATCGCCGTTGTCGCAGTCGCCACAGCATGTCTCATGCGCTGGCGCGGTGACTCCGAGGACTCAAGCGAGCAACCACACGCAACCGAACACCGGACATCCGCTGACGACTGATCGACTCACAGATCCCTCCAGATAGACAACGCGTGCGCAGTACCGCCCGCTCACGCGAGGGCATCGAATGAGAGTGGAGACAAACAGCGTCTGCAACGGCCGAAACCACTCCGCAGCGGTGCATCCGCCGGCAAGACGAACCCCTTTTTACCCTGAGTGGATAGTCAGTTGAGGCAACATTTCTCAGTAACAGTACTATTATTACAAAAACGACAGATATCTGCGTCTGGGGGAACCCATGGAGTACGAAATAACAGGAGACTCCGCCTTTCCGGAGGTCCAGGTAACGCTTGCACAGGGCGAACAGATTACTGCCGAACCAGGAGCCATGTTGAGCTACTCGACCGGGATCGAGATGGATACCAGTACGGGAAGTGGCGGAATGATGGATACGGCAAAGCGAGCAGCCCTCGGTGGTGAGTCAGTGTTTATGAATACCTTCGTCGCCCAGTCTCGGGGGACTGTGAGGTTCGTCCCCCCCGCCCCTGGTGACGTGAGCGGACGGTTTCTCGATCAAGACACTGTCTACGCGGAGTCCGGGTCGTTTCTGGCAGCGGAGCCAAACGTCACTATCAGCACCGAGTTCCAGGGGGCATCCAAGTTCTTCAGAAGTGGCGACGTGTTCCTCCTGAAACTCTCCGGTGTCGGCACTATCTTTTTGGACAGTTACGGTGCGATGCGCCAGATCGAACTCGGGCAGGGCGAACAGATCAATATCGACACCGATCATATCGTCGCCTTCGACTCGTCGGTTCAGTATTCCACCTTCCGGCCCGGTGGTCTCAAAAGCCGCGCATTCGGCGGTGAAGGCAAAGTCGCCGAGTTCACAGGGCCAGGAAGTGTCTGGCTGCAGAACCGAGACTTCGAGAGTCTCGCGGAGAAAGTCATCAAAGAGGAGGGCGGCGGAGAGGAAGACGACGACGGTGGCGTCACGGATCTGCTCTGATCAGCTTCCCGTTTTGCACCCTCCTACAGCATATCCAGTGCGTCCTCGACGAAGTCGACAGCCTCGCCTGCAACGTCCCCACCGACGTCCGCGGCGTCCCCGGCCACGTCCGCAGCGTCACCACCGACGTCGCCCGCCACGTCCGCGGCGTCACCGCCGACGTCACCGGCTACGTCCGCTGCCTCGTTTGCCATGTCGGCTGCTTCATCGGGATTTGTCGCCGCCGCGCCGGCTGCCGCCCCGAGGCCTGCTGCCCCTGCGGCACCGGCCGCAGCCTCTCCTTTCGAGATCCCACTGCTGTCGTCACCGCTTTCCTCGCTGTGCTGGTTTGCCTGCTGGCCCTGCTGTGCCTGTTGTGGCTGTCCTTGCTGTGCCCGCCTCTGGGGCTGTCCTTGCTGTGCCCGCCTCTGGGGCTGTCCTTGCTGGTGTGTCTGTCCGTGCTGGGGCTGTCCCTGATGTGGCTGGCCAGGACCTGTAATCGCCTGCAGTTCGCCGGGATCGAGCCAGACACCACCGCAGTTCCCACAAAAGTCGATAACGATGCCGTGCGTCCTTCGCTGTGCCATGTTCGTCCCACACATGGGACAAACGATCGTTCGATTGGTAGGCATAAGCTGTATCTCGTATTAAATTATAGTCGGTAAAAAAGTTTTGTGCGTTTGCTCAGGGGAACGACGGCACCTCGTCCGTCGGTATCGACGGGTGCAGACACCGGTGCGTGAAATCGTGTCCAGAGTCTGTATGCTTTTTTCCATCCGACGGGCGGGGTGTCTACCGGCCCCGGATTGTACGGCTGTATGTCGAAGGTGTGGCGACGGTGTACGTGGGAAAGTCGACCGACATGCTGGAAACGCGCTGGTCGGCAGGATGACCGAAAAGACCCACAGCTGCCGGTGGTTCGAGGAGTTCACCCATTGTCCGGCGTGTGTCTGTGAAGGGTACGACATCCGTTTCGACGCCAACTTGGATGCTGTCGGCTCCGCTTGTCAGTGTCGAACTGACCGACTGCCGGGTCGACGACGTTTGTACACCGTCTGTGTCGTGTTCTACGCCCGTAGGTAGGAAAATTCGGTGTCTTCACCCACCGGGTCGGGTGCTTCGAGGATCTCCGCGTCGCCTCACCGCGGAAATCGTTGATTCCAGAACGACCCCGAGGCACCCGAGTTGGTCGGCCTGTAGAGCTCGACCACTGCCGCCGGTCGTTCGGTTCGTAGAGGACGATGCCTGTCATACCGGTACTTCCGGTCTGTGGTCGCTCAAGCCCTGTCGTGTCCCCCGTCAATCCTCACAGTAGACGATATGTCCCGCGGTTTTCCGTCACCTCGCCTGCACGGACCAGTTTGGCGAGGGCTCGCTTTGTGTACCCAGGGGCAACGCCTCGCTCGCTGGCGTACTCGATTACGGTCTCCTCGGTGGGCGTATCCAGTTCGCGCAGCGCCTGTTCGACGATCTCCTGGCGGCTCTGACTGTCACCCGAGGGGTCGATCCGGTCGGCCGCTTCCCTGACTGTCTCCGTGTCGATCCCCGATCCCTCGAGGTACGTCTCGTCGTCGATCCCGGCTTCGTCGACGTACGCTTCCATCTCGGCGAACGAATCCAGTTCTGCGAAGGCGCCGTCCCGGTCCTGCCGGGCCGCGAGCATCGAGGCGCGCACCTCCCGTGCGTGGTTCTCGTCGTCTGTCGTGACGAACTGGCGGCGCTTCTCGTACCCGCGGGTCTTCCCACACCGGGGACACTGACTCGTCTCCGGTCGGCCCTCGACGATCCAGAGAGCCTGACACTCCCCACAGCCCACGACCGCGTACATACCACTGTGTTCGAGAGCCAGCACAAGAATGCTCCGGGTACGCCAAGCGCCCACGGTCGGGGTTCCCTGACGGTGTGTGGCATTGCCCCGGAAACGTCGTGTCCTGCTTTTCGATCACACGCCTCCGACGCGACGCCACGAGGGTGGAGACAGAAGGGCTTTGCTCGCGGCGTTCCGACAGAACGTATGACCGATGACAGTCCCGTTACTGCCGAGAGCCCGGAGAGTCCCGTCCACACGACCGGGACCGACCACATCACAGTCTGGGGAAGCAACGCCGAGGACACGATCGCCTACTACCGCGACCTGCTTGGCATGTCGCTGGTCCTTCGCCAACCGAATCTCGACGATCCGTCCCAGACACACCTGTTTTTCGACACCGGCGACGGGACGATCCTGACAGTCTTTGTCAGCGACGACCGCGACTCGAACGCACGTCCGCTTCGTACCCAGACCGGTGGCGTCCACCATCTCTGTTTCAGTCTCGTCCCCGACCGCTTCGAAGCGGTCGCTGACGCACTCGAGACCGCTGGCTATCGGTACAACGTCTTCGACAGGGGCATTTTCCTCTCGCTGTACACTCGCGATCCCAACGGGCTCACGATAGAGTTGACAGTCGAGAAGTTCGATTTCCCGGATGATCGGACGGGGGAAGTGCTGGCAACTGCCCAGCGGATCCGCGAGGAAGACGGCGCCGAATACGCCGAAACCGAGCACCTCGCGGCCGCACTGGACGAACTGGGAATCGAGGCCGAGGCCCACGACCTCCCCGATGCCGGGAGCGGCGTCGGTGGCATCCGGTAGCTACTCGATGTCGTCGGGATCCCGCCAGATCTTCCAGTCGCCCTCGGGGTTGCGCGCGATAATAAAGTCGGTCACGAACGACTCCTCTTCGCCCCACGGGGAGTCGGCGCTGACCGTGGTCTCGACAAGCGCTAGCTCATCGACTGTCTCGATGTCGGACTCCTCCTGACGGGTGGTGATCTCGGTGTTTTCGACACCAATCTCGCGGTCGCCCATCAGCCTGAAGTTCTCCCGTGTCGGCCGCTTGCCCGGGGAGTCGCGGTGGTAGAGATCACGTGCAGTGTTGAAGTGTGCCCGGTCCAAGGCGTTGACGTACTCCTCGACGACCGCCTCCTCCGGGCCCATCGGCTCTCTGATGAAAACGAACCAGCCTGCACCGATGCCCCCGAAGGTCACGCCCGCTCCGGCGCCCGTGTACCCCAGCATCGCGCGCCTCGACAGGCGGTCGCCCTCCGGAGACTTTCTGTTCGTCTCGTCGTCTTCCAGTTTTTCCCCACCGCCCGTTCCAGCCCCGTCGGTCGCACCGCCGTCTGTCGCAAGTCCTGTCCCGCAGTGCTCGCAGCGGTTCGACTCGGATTCTCTCTGTCGACCACACTCCGGACAGGAAATCATGCGTCCAGATTGGGAACGTTCGAA
>JAQCMX010000243.1 GCA_028274885.1 Haloarculaceae archaeon | reverse complement strand
CTCCTATACCGGCGGGCGATGGATGGATTACGGGTCACAGCGGAAAGACGACGACGGGGCGCCATCGATGGCCGGCACACTGGGGAGTTACCGGGTCCACGCGGGCACCTCGGACGTGTTCGAGTAACAGGTGAATAGAAGCGAAAGCGGAAGCTGACGACTGCTGGGGAGTTGGGTGTCGATGCAGGTGTGTACTCAAGCAAGTTCGAGCGTGCCGCTGTAGGTGTGTGTCCCACCGGTCGTGTCGACGTGTTCGTAGCTGTCCGGTGGCACGATCCCCCACAAACTGAGATGGCTATCGACCCCGTCGACGATCGTTGTGACGAACGAGCCTCGCTCCCGAAGGGTTGGCGGAGCCTGCGTGTGTTCGGTCTCGTAGCGAAGTGTTGCAATCTGTCTGTTGTCGTCCGGGATGATCGTCAGCCTGAGGTCCCCCCGTAGTCGACCGTCGACGGGAGTTGGCGAGCCTTCGAGGAGCTGTTGCCCGAACCGGTCTATGGAATTCAAAACGTCGTCCGGGACGTGGGTCATTAGGATATATATCGGGCTGTGGAATAAAAAACACGCCGACGGGTGGAGGCGCTGGCTGACCCGGACCCGTGGAATCGCAACGAGGGCTTCGCGGACGAACGCGAGACGTCAGCTCCAAAGCTCGGTCACCGGGAGTCTCGGACGGCATCGTACCGGACGTTGGCGTCGATGGGGCGGGACAAGGAGCCACTGATTTGTTTCTCGACACCCTGTATGGAACCATGCTCGGGTATGCAGCGATGAACCACACGCTTCGAGATGCGGAGCCGCCGCGGCGGTGTAACCGCGATATGCGGAAAAAAACGTGGGAATGCGAAGGAATCGAGCGCGCAGCGACGCTGACAGAGCAGAACTTCGCGGACCTCGAAGCGATTTTGCGGTGGAATCTCGACCACGACATCCGGTTTTATCGCTGTAGCTCCACACTCGTTCCGTGGAACTCACAGTTCGATATCGAGGCACTCCCGAACTTCGAGAAGATTCGTACCATCGCGCGACGCTGTGGCTCCCTGATACGGGACAACGACATGCGGCTGAGCTTCCACCCGAGCTACTGGTGCAAGCTCGCGAGTGACTCGTCCGACACGGTAGCGCGGGCCGTCGAGTCGGTCGAACATCACGGGAGATGGCTGGATCTTATGCGGTTGCCACAGTCACCTCGGCACGCGATCAATGTCCATATCGGCGCCACCTACGGCGACAAGACAGCCACCGCAGAGCGGTTCTGCGAAGTCATCGAGAACCTCTCATCGCGCGCGAGCGAGCGCCTCGTCGTCGAAAACGACGACACGGAGTCACTCTGGAGCGTCGCGGAGCTTTGCGAACAGGTCGCAGCATCGGCGGGGATACCGGTCACGTTTGACTACCATCACCACAGCTTCACCGACAGAGGACTCACCTACCGGGAGGGATTCGAGCTGGCACGGGAAACTTGGGGACCGGTCCGACCGATCGTTCACTACTCCGAGCCCGCCCGATTACACGGTCATCCCGACGCACGTCCACAGGACCACGCGGAGTTTGTCGATCACGTCCCCCCCTGGCTGCGGGCGAATGCGGACGTGATGGTTGAATCGAACGGAAAGGAGCGGACACTTCACCGTCTCCGTGGGGACGGGGGGTCACCGTGAGTCACTGTTCCTCTCGGACGGTGGTGATCAAATCCCGGAGGACAGCTGTGGCATCAGCAGACCACTCCTCGCAACCCGTCGTCTCGGGATGTGCTCGGCGGACGACCGCCAGCGGTGGCGTCCCGCTGATCGAGGCGACCGGGAAACTGCGGCGCTCCCACGAGAGCTTCCACGGGGCGGGCTGTCGTCGGTACGATCGGTCGTGATCACCCTCATACTAACGGCCATAAGCCCATGAGCAATTTCGATCCTCCATGGGGTCGAATATGCTCACGAAGTTATAGCCGTCAGTATCAGTAACCGCCTGACCCGAGCTCCCTTCGAGAAGTCCTCGGGTCGGACTACCGGGCCGAGTCCTCACGCTCGAACTCCTCGGCCACCGGGGTCTCCACCTCGCTGGCCCTGTTATCACCCCGCGTGGAGCCGCCATCGTTCGTTGTGGGCTTGGCGTTGAGTGTCGCTCAACCCAATCGGGCGCCACGCCGACCGGAACTGGTGTTTTATCTACCGGTCGGATGTCACTGCTTTTTTACTCAAAGATCGGAGATGTGCATCGAAACGGATTGTCGTCGAGTTCAACCCCACCACGGTGGGGCGGGGAATCCACCTTTTTGTGCAGTTTCAACGGGCCCAATACCACGTCCATTGTACACGGAGAAAATCAAGTATCAGGACCGCCATCGGTCGACACGGCTGACTGTGAACCGCCCGTCGACTCGCCAATGCTGGTGGTGTTGGTCTGTATCCTGAACTGCGAGAGTAGCGTCTGGAGCTCGTCAGCCCGTTCGGTAAGGGTCTCGGCGTTGTGTGTCACCTGTGTCAGTGCCGAGGTCTGTTGCTGGGCAGCAGCCGAGGCGTCCCCGGACTCGGCGCTTACCTTCTGTGCTGCGTTGGCAACATCGTCGACCATGCTTGCGACCTCCTCGGTGGACGCTGCTTGGTCGTCTGTCGCCGCACTGATCTCCTGAATTCCTTCATTGACCTCCTCGATGTTCACCGCAATCTCGTCGAGCGCGGTGAGCGCGTCTTCGATCGTGGTAGCACCGGAGGAGACACGCGTACTCATCCCCTGGATATCATCCACGACGGTGTCGGTCGAGGTCTGGATATCGGTGATGAGTGTCTCAACCTCCTCGGTTGCCTCGGAGACCTCCGCCGAGAGTGACTTGATTTCATCGGCGACGACGGCAAATCCTTCACCTGCCTCTCCAGCCCGTGCCGCCTCGATCGACGCATTCAGTGCCAGCATGTTGGTCTGCTCCGCGATATCTCCAATCAGTTCGATAACTTCGCTGATTTGATCGATCTCCTCGGCAAGTGTGTCGACCTCCGTTACCGTCCCCTCTGCCTGGGTCTCGATGTCTTCCATCTCGTTCATTGCCTCTCTTGCCGCCACCTGACCGTCCTGACCCAGCGCAGCGGTTTCCTGTGATGTCATGGCAATCTGGTCGGCCGAGGACGCCACCTCCTCGACTGTACCCGAGAGGCCTTGCATCTCGTCGGTCGTCTCCGAGAGGTCGGCCGACTGTGACTCGGCGTCCGCTGCGATCTGCTGGATCGACTTGCTGACCTGTTCGCTCGCTGCCTGGCTCTCCGTGGCACCGGTGGTCACCTCCTGGCTCGACTCGGCGACATCGTCCGCGAACGAACGGATCTGTCCGACTGTCCGTTCGATATCAGCAACCATCTCGTTGAACGCCTCTGCGATATCCGTCATCGCGTCGCTTTGACTCTCCGGGTGCATCCGTTGTGTAAGGTCTCCGTCCGCAGCACGTTCCATTTTCTCGCTGAATGTTTCGGCTTTTTCCTGGAGATGTGTGTTCAACATCTCCGCCTCTTCACGCGCTTTGGCGGCCTCTTCCTTTGCGGTTTGAGCCTGCTCACGGGCTCTTTCTGCCTCCTGAATGTTTGTCACCAACGAGTCCCGCATCGTGGCCAGCGAGCCATAGAGGACCCCCACCTCGTCCCCACGACTGTTCTGTAGTTCGACTTCGTAATCACCGTCCTCGATAGCGCTGGCTTTTGCGGTCAGTCTCTTTATCGGCCGTGTTATCCGACCTGCGCCGACGAAGATGATCCCAATGAGGGCAAGCAGTGAGACGCCGCTGACTGCGAGCAGCCCATTCCGGAGTGAGGTGACCCCACTCATCGCCGAGTCTTCGGTGATAACCGTCGCGTACACGAACCCACCCGTTTCGATCGACTGGTAGCGAACCAGGACCTTCTTACCTGTCTCCGGGTCCTGCATGGTGAAATTGCCACTCGTCTGTGTCTCGATCCGCTCTTGCATCGTGGTGAGTTCGGCGACATCGTTCCGATTCCCAAGCTCTGCCAGTGTCGCCTGGCCGACCAGAGATCCGTTGGGGTGTGCGACTACTGTGCCGTCGGAACTGGTCATAAACGCGTAGCCCTCACCGGTCGTGTTAACCTGCCGAATCTGGGTCTGCCAGTAGTCGATCGACACGTCGATTCCGGCCACCCCCACTGTCTCCCCGCCACGCGTTATTGGGGCAAGAAAGCTGATCATATATCTGTCGTCGAACACGAACGGACCTTTGATAATCGTCTCGCCCTGCTCGAGCGGTTCTGTGTACCAGTCCTGCGTGTCCAAGTCGTTCAACGGCGCGAGACTGAGGTTTCCGTCGAACCGACTCCAATACGGGGCGAACCGACCAGCCTCGTTCGAACCCGGGCCTGTCCCACTTAGATGTGCGGCATCGTTACCGTCGAACGCGTCGGGTTCGTATGCAACGTAGACACCAAGCGCATCCGGATTCTGTTCTGCGAGGTTCTCTAACATCTCACTGACCTCCTCCCTGCTCGCGTCCTCCCGGTTGTACGCCTCCATGGTGGCCGCAAGGGACGTTGCTACCTTCTTGTTCTGTTCCATATCCGTATTGAATGCGTTCGCCTGTGCCTGTGCCTCCTGGTCCATCCGTTGTTCTGTCAGCGACGAAACCTCCGCAGAGGTCTCCATGATCGTAAAGCCCGTTAAAACGAGGAAGATCAGGATTGCTGCCACTCCGATCGATGCCACGAGTTTCCATTTTATCGAGTAATCGCTTATCGATTTCATATGAACTTCGGAGCGAGATTAATATATAAAACTAATCGCCCAATTTTCATACTTGATACACCAAGTCAGAAAGGTGGAACTTACGAGCTCGGGTTTGTGCCTACCTGGGCATCATTTAGGATTGTAACCGGGTTTTGGAGTGTGACTGGAACAGATCGAAACCACAGTCACGGATTATATTAAGACTGCAGCCGAGTCTGAACCCCTGTACTTATACGGTCGGTTGTAACGATTTACCGGTAATTCGCCGAACGTTCCGGCGAATTCCGGAACTGACTTACAACCGACCGTATCAACCGCTGGGTCGCGCACTGACAACATCTACGGATCTGAGACGTTCGGGTGCGTTCATAGGAGAGGGAAAACACGTATCCGTCAGTTTACAACTTTGACGCCGGTGAATTCAAACCGTGCTCCGCCGTGTTCACTCTCCGTCACGGCAGGCTCCCACCCGTGAGCCTTGGCGATCTGATCGGCGATCCGCAACCCGAAGCCGGTTCCGGCTGTTTTGGTCGAATAGCCCGCCTCGAAAACCGTCTCACGTTTGGCTTCTGGAATACCAGGACCCGTATCAGCCACGTAGAAACCGTTGGACAGTTGCCCAACCGATACCGTTACTTCGTCACCGCCGTGTTCGACAGCATTCCGATAGAGATTTTCGAGCAGTTCCTGCAACCGGCTCCGATCGGCTTCGATAACCCCTGACTCGCCAGTCTCGAGTGTCGCCTGTGCCGTCTCGACAGTCTGCCAGCTGCTCCGGGCAAGCTCTGTAATCCGAACAGACTCCGTCTCGTCCACCTGGTCGCCCTCCCGTGCCAGCGTCAGCAGATCCTCGACGAGTGCCTGCCCGCGCTCGATCGCATCGGCCGCTTGGGCGAGGTGCTCGTTTTCTTCAGTGGTTCCTGCTAGCTCGATATGCCCCTGGGCCACGTTGAGTGGGCCCTGCAGGTCGTGGCTGACGATGCCGGTGAATTCTTTCAGGCGCTCGTTCTGGCGCTGAATCTCATCTTTCTGTTCGACCTGCTGGGTAATCTCGCGCGAGACGGCCATCGCGTAGATGATCTCACCGGTTTCGTCCCGGATTGGCATCGTCCGGAGTTCGTAGTGCCCCCCCTGGAACTCCTGTCTGTACGTGTGACTCTCGCCATCGAACGTCCGCTGGAGATAGTGGACCTGTTCGTCGGCAGTCTGACCAGGGTACAGATCATGGGGTGTGTTCCCCTCGAAGTCAGCACTTGAGAGGCCGATATCGGCCAAACTATCACCACCAGCACGGACAAAGTTCATATCCTCGTCAAGCAAAAAAACGCCGCCACCGGGGAAGTTGTCGACCAGCGCCTCGTACTGAGAGGTGATGTCCTGGAGTTCCTGCTCGCGCTTTTTGCGCTCGGTAATATCCCGGCTGTTGATGACGTAGCCCTCGACCGCAGGGTTGTCGAGTTGGCCGTTCCCGCGACTCTCCAGCCAGCGCCAGGAGCCGTCGGCGTCTCGGACCCGGTACTCCACGATCGAATCTGCCGTCGGGTTGTCGATCCAACGCTCGAAGGCCTCGATGACGTCCCCGCGGTCGTCTGGATGGACGGACTCCCAGATAGTTTCGCCGATGGCTTTCTCCGGACTGTATCCGAGGATGCGCTCGACCGAGGGGCTCTGGTATTGTAAAACCCCGTCGGCGTCGACAATCGAGATGATATCACTTGAGTTCTCGACGAGTGCCTGGAACCGACGCTCGCGCTGGCGACGTTCTGTCAGATCCCGACCGATCCCGACGATCCCGGTCGTTTCGCCGGTCGAATCGGTCAGACGTGCCCCGCGAAGCTCGTAGGGGATCCGTTCACCGTCCTTGGTGCGTATATCTGTCTTAACAGTACTTTTTCCATCGGTCAGGCACGCCCGGGTTGCATCGGCGACCGCATCGCGTTCGTCCTCCGGGAACAGTTCGAAATTATCCAACTGTGCAAGCTCTGCCTCGGTGTAGCCTGTACTGTTTAGAACCTGTTCGTTCCACCGCTGGAACTGCCCGTCCGTGTCGACGACGTAGAACAGATCATCCAGCGTATCGAGTGCCTGCTCGGTAAACTGGCGTTCGGCCCTGAGTTCCCGTTCGCGCTCTTTGCGCGCGGTGACATCCTCCTGGGTGCCGAGATACCGGACGAGTTGGCCATCGTCGTAGATGGGGGTAACGGTCAGCCGGTTCCAGAACTCGGTGCCGTCTTTCCGGTAGTTGCGCAGTTCGACGGAGATGGTCTCCTCGTTGTCGATGGCCTCACGAAGCGTGGCAACCTTCTCGGGGTCGGTGTCCTCGCCTTGGAGGAACCGACAGTTGCGTCCGAGCGTCTCCTCGGGTGGGTAGCCGGTCATCCCCTCGAAGCCGTCGTTGACATACACCAGCGGGTCGTCCTCCCGGGCGGGATCAGCAAGTGTGATCGGGACGTTTGCGTTGTCGATAGCCTGCCGGAGTTGTCGTAGCTCCCGTTGGCGTTCCCGACGGTCGGTGACGTCGTGGATGGCTCCGCGGAGTGTGGTGGAACCACCGTTTGCCCCGTCTGGCGTGATTGTCACCTCCATGAGCCGTTCGTCGCCATCGAGCGTCTGGAGTTGCCATACGTTACGCGTCCGTTCGCCGGTCTCGGCTACCCGGATAATAGTCTGTCGGAGATTCGCCTGATCGTCTGGATGGTAGTATCCTATCGCCTCCTCCAGTGAGATTTCAGCGTCGTCAGGCAAGCCAACGAGTCGGCGGACACCATCGGTCATGAGAACCTCGCCGGTGTCTATGTCCACCTCG
>JAQCMX010000239.1 GCA_028274885.1 Haloarculaceae archaeon | reverse complement strand
GGGTTCTGGATCGTCGTCGGGGGTGTGTTGGGCCTGCTCGCGTCTACGTTCGACTCAGACTGACGGGTAGATCGAACCCGCCTGCCACCTACAGTAACACAGTCAGCTTCCCATTTTATTATTTTTGAATAGACAGATACATCTAATGGAACTTGAATCTCTCCGTGTTCAGAACTACCGATGCATCGAAGATTCGGGCTGGGTACCAATCGAGGATCTGACCTGTTTTGTCGGACGGAACGAATCCGGAAAGACATCCTTCCTGGAGGCGATAGAGAATCTCAACCCTGCACACGGCGACGGTGAGTACGAGGCGTACACCGACTATCCTCGTCAGCAGTGGCCCGAATACGACCCGGACGAGGACGAATCGAATATCGTCGTCCAGGCCAAGGTACAACTCGAGGAGAAAGACCGGAGTGCAGTCGCGGACGCGTATACGGATGGGTTGCTCGCAGATTCCGAGGTCGTCGTCGGCCGGGATTACGCAAACGAGTTACACTGGGACTTAGATCTCGACCCGCAGGCGTGTATCGAATATCTGCTTGATAGATACGATTTTGACGAGGACATACAGTCGACCTTGCGGGAAACTGGCTCCCTCTCGGAGCTGTCGGCGACCGAGGACGGCGAGACAGCCTACGCGGCGATCGTCGAGCAACTGGGAGACAAACCGCTCGCTGCGCTGGCGGATACGGTGGGGGCAGACGTACTCACCGACAGACTCCCGAAGTTTCGTTACATCGGGGAGTACACGATCATCAACGGTACTATCGACATCGACAAGCTGCTCGAGCGACGGTCGAACGGTGAACTGACACCCGGCGACCAGGCCTTTCTCTCCTTGCTCTCGCTTGCCGGACTCGACTTGGCGGAGTTTGCCGATGTAACGGACTGGCGGGAGCAGACAGCCGAGTTGGAGAACGCGTCCACGGAGATCAGTAGAGAGGCCATGCGCTACTGGAGTCAAAGCGGCGACATCAGCATCCGTATCCAGCACGCAACCGCCGACACAGGAGCGGATCTGCTCGACCTGCGGGTCGAGAACCACAAACACGGCGTGACGGTGGAGTTCGAACAGCGCTCTCAGGGATTTCGGCAGTTCTTTTCGACGTTTTGTCAACTGTCGGCGATCCGGGACAACGAGCGCGACCTGGTCGTGATGGTCGACGAACCGGGCCGGAGCCTCCACGCTCGGGCCAAAGAGGAGTTCCTCCAGTTCCTGAAACACGAGATCGCAACCCAGGACACACTGCTTTATACAACCCACTCGCCATTTATGATCGACCCGGAAACCGTCCACGAGATCAAGATGGTGATGTCCGATCCCATCGGAGAGACGAACGTCTTTGCAGATGTGGGGCTGGCCGACGCCGCCACGAAGTTCCCTCTGCGAAACGTCTTCGAGTCCGACCTGATGGACACACTGCTCGTGACCCCTTATCCGCTGGTGGTCGAGGAGAAGGCCGACCACGTCTACCTCTCGGTGCTCTCGAAGCTGCTGAAAGACCGCGGAAACGACGGGCTTGACAGTCGCTGGACGATCGTCCCGATCAGAAATCATCAGAACATCACCACCTTCCTCGGGCTGTTCGGCGAGGATCGACTCGATATCGCCGCCCTCCTGTCCGAAGACCCCCGCAGCGATACGGCGCCCTCGCGTGGCGAGACTCAAAAGGGGGAGCTCGATGATATCCCGATATCGGTGATCGACGAGTACGCAGATACCGGGGAGGCAAGCATCGAGGATCTCTTCTCGGAAGCGTTTTACCTCGAACTCGTCAGCCGGGCCTACGGTGATGTGGGCAGGACACAGGCGTCCAATCGGATCGATCCGGGTGACATCGCGGGCGACAGCACCATCGTCGAGAGACTGGAGGAGTATTTCGAGGAGTACGGAATCGACGACGGCAGCTTCGACCGGAGTGTGCCGGCCCTGTATCTGCAGGAAAACGCGGATGAACTGGACGAGGAACTCGACAAGGAATCGGTTCGGGCGTTCACGCGACTGTTCAAGAGTCTCAATACGACCCTGACCTCGTTCGATAGTGTCGACACTGGCGGGTCCTCTTTCCTCGACGTGTTGCGGTCCGGATAGACGGTATCCGGAACCTCCTGCGGGGTGCAGAAAGCCCGCGATCGGGCAGCCGACTACCGCGGGCGCTGGCTCCTCGACCGCTGGATCTTTGACTCGTCGAACTCTATACCTTCACGGTCGCTGAGATCCTTGACGACTTCCTCGTAAACGTGGATCTCGTCAGCCTGGTAGAACCGTCTGCTGAACTGCGCGTCCGGGATGAGGACGATCCGACTCGAGTTGAGTTTGTCCACCATCACCGCATCTTCGGTCGTGTCGTAGATCAGTTCGCAGAATGTGATTTCATCGTTTTTAAGACCGACGATTATATCACCGGTGTACAGCATCGGCTCCTCCATGTTCGCCGGGAGGAAAGACTCCTGACTCCCGATGTGTACGTTCTCTGGGAATTCCGTGAGTGGAATGTCTGATTGCTCCCCATTGCTGTGAATCGTAATGTCCCTTCTTCCGTCTCGTATTCGCTCCATACAGACTCATCTATTTGGGGTCAAACTTATAAGGTTTATCTGACAGTGTTACCCCCTCATTGCGGTGGACAAATGTCCAGTTGCATCCGGGTCACCGTCCCGCCCTCGGCAACCGCATCCACCCAGAGACGAACCGGTTGGATTGTCGGGTGCTCAAGAACGACGCGATCACGGTCACTGTCAGTGCTGAGATTGATCGGCCGTCCATCCGGTTCGTTTGCCGAGGCGGCGACGAGGGCACCCTTCGTTTCCAGTGTGATGTTCATTCCGCCCTCATCGGTGCTAGCGTTGAACTGAGACACCTCAACCGGGCTGAGGATCCTTTGTTGGATCTGGTATTCGGTGTCGTGGACGACCTGTGGATCGCCGTCGAACTCTTCGCACTCGTACGCACCGAGGATGTCGGACCCTCCACCACCGCTTGTCCCGCCCGTGAGTACGACAAAGGTACCAGCCGTACCGGCCA
>JAQCMX010000232.1 GCA_028274885.1 Haloarculaceae archaeon | reverse complement strand
TGTTTGATTTCGGCTTTCGCCGTGGCAAACACCGACTCAACTGCCAGTTTTCCGCGCACAGGAATCGTAACTGGCGATTGAAGAATAAGGCTTACGACGCGTATCCCACGACTGAAGTCGCGGGTTTTGCGCCTGCTTCACGCTATAATCCGATCCTATTGATACCGTTGTACGTCTTTCAAGAATTTCGTCACCACGTGATGGCGAATATCGTGGATCAGTTACAGCCAACAGTACGAGCCAAAGGCGGGTACAGACACAGTAAGGCCCGATCGCAGAGCGACCTGGCACAGCAAAGCCCGCGACAGACCCAAGTCCTGCAGACGCGTAGTCAATCCAAGCGCAGATGTCCGGGTTAGCCTTGATCGTAAGTCAGTCCGGTCAGATCACCAATGGGTTGCCGGCACTGGTCGCCCAGCGGGGGTGCAAACGGGTCGAGACGCTCGTCACCGACCGGCCCGAGGACGGACAGTACTATCTCGCGCCCGGGATCGTCAAGCGACTCGAGGGGCGATTGGCCGGGACCGACCGCAATCTATCGGTGCTCGTCGTCGATGGAAGGGTCCACCCAGGACAGACCGTCGACCTCCAGACCCGGATTCCGTCGGTGACGATCCGTGATCGGCGGGAACTCCTGTGGGCACATCTTGGCGAGGAAAACCCCGTTGCCGAGACGCGGTTCGAGCTACGCCGGGCCAGCCTGGCACGCCGCGAGGCCGCCAGGACACAGCGTGATGGGACGACACAGAGCCCGACCGGGACCAGCGGCCGACTCACAGCCCGAGACCAGGAGACACAGGCCCTGCGTGCCACACTCGAACATCGCCAAAATAAGGCCCGCAAGCGGGTCCAGAACAGCTACAACGGCGTCGACGGCCGGGTTGTGTTGCTTGGCCGCATCGGCGCACCGACCACAGACCTCTGGGCGGGCCTCACCGACACCGAGGTGTCTGCCACCGCAGCACCCGGCCGCCCGGCCCGGCCAACCACCGCCACGGCAGCACTCGGACCACACACCCTCGCGGTGACAGACACACCAGGGGTGCCGGGTAAGGACGGGCTTCCGGAGTCGCTGACCGAGGCGGTACCCGGGCTGGAGGCGGCGCTTGAACAGGCTACCTGTGTGCTCGGTGTCGGCGAGTCTCGTGAGGGGCTCCGTAGCGCGGTCCGCAAGCAGTTCGACACAGCGTGGCGGTCACTCGGGTCCCCCACCCCGGCCGCGGCCGGCGACACACTCCAGGCTGTACTCGAAACTGCGGAGTTTGCCGTCTGCCTGCCATACGACGACGGCGGGCACGCACTCGTCTCAGAACTCCACGACCGGGCGACCGTCCACGCGACGGAGTACGACCACAGCATATACCTGCGCGTAGAGGTTCCGGCGACCGCGACAGAGCATCTGCGCCGTCGGGTAGCCGCGGTCGGCGGCAAAACGAAACCGGTAGACACGGGCGGATAAGCCAGCAAACACTTGACGAGGCTGACCTCCCGATGTCCCGCCGGGCCATCTGTGGACGGTAAGATATAGTATGGGTTCGTAGGCACTCCTCACGGCGAGTAGACAGGTTTGTCCGATACCTTTTCGATCGGAGAACGATCGGAACGGTTGTCACCGTGTCGTGTTTGCCGACGTTCAGTGCTGGACGAACTCGAGTAGTATGCCCCCAGTCGAGTTGGGATGGAGGAATGCGACGTCGTGTCCCCACGCGCCCGGACGCGGCGTCTCGTCTACGAGTTCGATCCCCAGTTCGCGGGCCGTCCTTAGAGCCGCCTCGATATCATCGGTTGCGATGGCGAGGTGATGAATCCCAGGCCCGTTGCTCTCTAGATAGGACGCGATCGGTCCCGTCGGTTCCATCGGATCGAGCAGTTCGAAGTAGCCGTTCTCGAATTCGAGGAAGATGAGTTCCATACCGTCGAACTCCTCCTCGTGTGCGAGTTCACAGCCAAACAGTTCGACGTACTGCTTTGCGATCTCCGCTGCATCCTCCGTTGCGATGCCTGCGTGGTCGATATGCATATCTATTCGTGAGGCGAGCGAGATAAAAATCCACAGGATGCACTGTCCGCCACCTGCTGCTCGACCCGGCCATACCGGAAACGCGACTGCTCGCTCTCAGATGCCGGGCTGGTATTCACCGAACACGTCACGCATCGCGTTGCAGATTTCGCCTGTCGTCGCATACACCTTCACCGCATCGACGAGATAGGGCATCAGATTCTCCTCACCGCGCGCGGCCTCACGGAGCGCGTCGAGTTTTGCCTCGACGGCCTCGTCGTCGCGTTCGGCCCTGACGCTTTCCAACCGATCCTGCTGTTTGGCGACTTCCTCGTCGGAAACCTCCTCGATGTCGACCTCCTCTTCCTCGTCGGCCTCGAACTTATTGACACCGACAATGACGCGGTCGCCGCTTTCGTGTTCGCGTTGTCTTTCGAACGCGACATCCTGAATCTCCCGCTGAACCCACTGGTCCTCGATAGCCTTCAGCATCCCATTCCTGTCTTCTATCTCCTCGAGTAGGTCGAACGCCTCCGCCTCCAGATCGTCGGTGAGCGACTCCACGTAGTAACTGCCGCCGAGCGGATCGATGGTGTCTGCTGCCCCCGATTCGTGGGCCAGTATCTGCTGGGTCCGCAACGCCGTCCGAACGCTCTCTTCGGTCGGGATCGACAGCGCCTCGTCTTTGCCGTTCGTATGGAGACTTTGAGTGCCGCCCAGCACCGCTGCAAGCGCCTGGTAGGCCACGCGGACGACATTGTTCTCTATCTGCTGGGCGGTCAGCGTTGATCCCGCCGTCTGGGTGTGGAACTTCAACTGTTTGGACTTGGGGTTCTCGGCGTCGAACCGTTCGTCCATGATTTTGGCCCACATTCGGCGGGCGGCACGGAACTTCGCAACCTCCTCTAAGATGTTGTTGTAGGATGCAAAGAAAAAGGAAAGCTGTGGTGCGAACTCGTCGACATCGAGGCCCGCCTCGATTGCGGCCTCGACGTACTCGATCCCGTCGGCGAGGGTGAACGCGATCTCCTGGGCTGCTGTCGAACCGGCCTCCCGGATGTGATAGCCAGATATCGAGATCGTGTTGAACTTTGGCGTCTCCTCGGCACAGAACTCGAAGATATCCGTGATGATCCGCATCGAGGGTTCTGGTGGGTAGATATATGTGTTGCGGGCGATGTACTCTTTGAGGACGTCGTTTTGGATTGTTCCCCGCAGTTGTTCTCGGTCGACACCTTGCTGGTCGCCGACTGCGATGTACATGGCAAGCAGTACGCTCGCAGGCGCGTTGATCGTCATGCTCGTTGATACTTCGTCGAGAGGGATGCCGTCGAAAACCGTCTCCATGTCCCGCAGCGAGTCGATCGCCACACCTGTCTTTCCGACCTCACCCGTGGCCAGCGGGTCGTCGGAGTCATGTCCCATCTGAGTCGGCAGGTCGAAGGCCATCGAGAGCCCGGTCTGGCCCTCCTCGAGCAGGTAATTGAACCGTTCGTTCGTCTCGACGGAGGTTCCCATCCCGGCGTACTGGCGCATTGTCCACAGCCGACCCCGGTACATCGTCGGATAGACACCACGTGTATACGGTTCCTGGCCGGGATAACCGAGCTCCTCCTCGTAGTCGAACTCCTCCAGATCAGCGGGCGTGTAGAGTCGCTTGACCGCCTGGCCGCCAGTGTCGGTCGTGAACCGCTTCTCGCGTTCACCGAACCTGTCGAGTACCGGCTCGAGGGTTTCGTCCTCCCACGTGCTCTTGGTAGACCTGATTTCCTCGAGTTCGTCCACATCGAACATGTTCCCAGCCAGCCGCCGAACGGTCTTAACCTTTCATACTGGTCGATACGAACTCTTGACGGGGGCGCCGCTACCCTGTGTCGTACTTGTAGGTTGCATCGTCGGGATCGATCCCGAAGTCCTCGGGCCCTTCCTCGGGCTTGTCCTCCGTGTCGTCCTCGGGACGGGCCTGCTTGAACGCGTCGCGGAGATGCGTCGGCATCCGAAAGCGGTCGCTGTCGATCCGGACTGGGACAGCGCCAGGTGTCGTGCTGTCTTGCTTGTCTGTGAGCCGTTTCTGCAGGATGTCTGATAGAGTAGCCGGTTCGACTCGCTGGAAGCCGAACTGACCGAGATACTCGGGTTCACTGGTCAGGGAGTAGACTGTCTCGAACTCCTGATCCCGGGCAGTCTGGACGAGTCGCTCGACGACGTGCGCGCCAACGCCCTGTCGGCGCCACTCCTCGAGCACACCGATGCTTGTCAACTCACAGACCTCGACATCCTCGGCTTTGTGAACGTGGATGCGGCCAAAACCCGCGCGCTCGTTTTCGCGCTCGTCCACCGCGATGACGTAGTCCCGGGAACGAAATGCGGTCCCATCCAGTCCCATGCGCTCTATATGATCGAGTAACCAAACCTCGTCTCTGTTTTTTGCGTCCCGGACGTACATACATTATTCTTGGCCGTCACGCATCAAAAGTATACTGACGGCCCTGATTGGCCCACCGACCTCCCGGTCGCGAAAGAACGTCTGGGATCGGCCAGCAGTACGGAACCACCCCTATCAGACGTGTTCGTCTAGAAACGCCACGATCCGGCGGTACGCGGTGATCTGGTTGTCCAGCTTCGAGATGCCGTGTCCTTCGTCTTCGAATATCAGTTTTTCGACCGGGACCCCCTGCTTGCGGGTTTGCGCTACGACCTGCTCGGCCTCGCCAACCGGGACGCGCGGGTCGTTTGCCCCGTGCAGCACAAACAGCGGCGCTTCGATGTCTTCGACGTTGTTGATCGGGCTGATCGACGCCAGAAAGTCACGATCCTCAGCCAGCGACCCGTACTCCGCCTCTCGGAGTTCACGTCGCCAGGACCCCGTGTTTTCCAGAAAGGTAACGAAGTTTGCGATGCCGACCACGTCGATCCCTGCGGCCCACCGGTCCGGGAACTCAGTGAGGGCTGCCAGAACCATGAACCCGCCGTAGGAGCCACCCTTGGCTACGATCCGGTCCGTGTCGACAGCGTCGTGTACCTCGAGCCAGTCGACCCCGGCACCGATGTCCCGCACCGAATCCATCCGATTTTCCACATCATCGAGTTTCGTGTACGCTTTGCCGTAGCCACTGGATCCACGAACGTTGGGTTCGAAAAGTGCGTAGCCCCGCGACAGGAAGTACTGACGGAGCCCGGAAAACGAGGGCCGTCGCTGACTCTCGGGGCCGCCGTGGATATCGACGATCACCGGTGTTCCCCCCTCGGGGAGCGACGCTGGCAGCGTAAAGAAGGCCGGAATCTCACGCCCGTCGAACGTTTCGTAGTGGATCAGTTCCGGCTCACGGAAGGCCTCCGTCGGGATACCTGCGGTCGAAGCCTGCGTCCACTGTTCGACCGTGTCCGCCATGACGGGTGTGGAGGCTGGATCAGCCTCCCGGAGCGCAGCGACGTCCAAGACCAGGATATTCGTGTTGGTCGTCCGGCCAGACGAGGACAGAGCAACCCGGTCGCCGTCAGGACCGAAACTGACCCCGCCTGCCACGTTTCCCGGGAGATCGGGGGTCGGAAGGTCCATGATGGCCCCACCGTCCAGTTCTCCAAGCGTCAGTTCGGTGTACCCATCCACGTTGCGCGAGTACGCAAGCAGCCCGGACTCCTCGTCGAGTGCCACGCCGTCGATGTTCCACTCCCCTCCGTCGCGGATCCGCTCTATTTCGCCGCTGTCGACGTCGATTCGGGCGAGAAACAACGTGTCTGATCCGTCGTCTGTCACCAGATACAGCCAGTTCCCGTCTGGGCCCCACTGAACGCTTCCGTAGCGGACGTCACCCGTATGCGGGGTGAGATGGCGGCGCTCCCCGGTCTCTAGGTCCAGCACGTACACGTCCTGATCGAAGTTGGAATGGGCCTCCTGGAGCACGAGTGCGTCGTCCTGGGGGGCCCAGCCGTTCACACTGAACCACCCATCACCTTCGAAGACACGCGCTGCGTTCTCGGCTTGCTCGTCCCGGTTCTGGACGTAGACGTCGAAGACGGACTCGTCGCGGCGGTTTGATGCGAACGCAAACCGGTCGCCGTCGTGGCTCCAGCCCCCCCATCGGTGTTTCGCCGCTTGAGTGTCTGTAAGCGGGAGGATGTGGCCGTCCATGGACAGACGGAACAGTTGCATACGCTCGTTGCCGCCGTTGTCCATCCCAAAGATCAGTTCCTCACGTGTCGGTGAATACGAAAGGAACGACACCGGTTCGTCGTAGAACGTTCGTTGTGTCGGCCAGGCCCCAGGCGATTCGAGTGTCCATACCTGTCCGACACCGGTCGTATCCAACAGGAAAGCCAGACGGCCATCTGGACCCAGCGACGCACCGTAGGCACTCCTGATTGTCAGGTATCGTTCGAGGTCGTAGTCGTACATATCCGCTCGAAGGGTTGGCTCGTACATAGTTCGTGCGGACAGTGGTTCACACGTACTCAGCGGAGTCGGTCGAACAGTCTGTAGTCGTGGTCGGGCGTGTATCGCCGGAACAGCAGGCTGTTGGCCAGCACCGAGACACTCGAGACTGCCATGGCTCCGGCGGCCAGTACGGGCTGTAAGAGCCCCAGCGAGGCAAGCGGAATCATCCACGTGTTATAACCAAGCGCCCAGACCAGATTCTGTCTGATCTTTCGGAGTGTCGCATCCGAAATGCGGATCGCCTTTACCACGTCCAGCGGGTCGTCACGCATCAGCGTCACGTCCGCGGCTTCGATGGCGACATCGGTCCCCGAACCGATGGCTGTCCCGACGGACGCGATGGCGAGCGCAGGCGCGTCGTTGACGCCGTCGCCAATCATCATCGTCTGTCGTCCCTCCTCCTGAATGCGCTCGATGCCGTCGGACTTGTCCTCGGGAAGCACCCCCGCACGGACGTTCCCGGTGTCGATGCCGACACGTTCAGCGACCGCACGGGCGGTCCGCTCGTTATCGCCTGTGATCATCATCACGTCCAGACCACGATCCTCGAGAGCTGTCACAGCCCGGGAGGCGCTCTGTTTTACGGTATCGGCGTCGGCGAGGACACCCACGAGCTCGCCCCTGTAGGCCACGAGCATCGCAGTCTTGCCCTCGTTTTCGAGGCGCTCCATCGTCGCCGCCGCAGGTGTGGGGTCGACGCCAGCGTCGCGCAACAGCCTGCGATTCCCGACCAGCACCTCGCTGTCGTCGACACGGGCACGAACCCCCCGGCCCGGGACGTTCTCGAACGTGTCGGGTTCGCCCACGTCAAGGCCGCGTTTTTGTGCACCCGCGACGATGGCACGGGCAAGCGGGTGCTCACTGCCGCGTTCGGCCGTGGCGGCGAGGCCGAGCAGGTCGTCCTCCGAGAGGCGGTCTCTGGCGGTCAGTCGCCCGCCGTCGGGGGCGGGTTCGCCGCACTCGGCAACCGAACTTCCCTCGCGATCGAGTACAACGACGTCGGTCAGTTGCATCTCGCCTTCGGTGAGCGTCCCCGTCTTGTCGAAGACGACGGTATCGACATCTTTGGTACGTTCGAGGACGTCACCCCCCTTGAACAGGACGCCGTTTTGGGCACCGATGGTCGTTCCAACCATCGTCGCAGCCGGCGTTGCAAGCCCCAGCGCGCAGGGACAGGCGATGAGCACGGCAGAGGCGAAAACGATGACCGCAAATTCGAACACGGAGACGGATCCCCCGACTGGGGCTGGTCCGCCAGCGACCTGTCCCCACAAGGGCAGCGAGTCGACGAAGCCGGCGAGTGCCTCCGGAAACAGGAACCAGACCATACCCCACAGGAGGGCGTTCGCGATGACCGCAGGGACGAAGTACGCGGAGATACGGTCTGCGAGGGTCTGGATCTCCGGCTGGCGGGACTGTGCCTCCTTGACCGTCTGGACGATCTGCTTGAGTGCCGTGTCCTCCCCGACTTTGGTCGCCTCGGCCACGAGGACACCGTTTTCGTTTATTGTCGACCCCACGACCTCGTCGCCCTCGCGTTTCTCGACCGGCACCGACTCGCCGGTGACCATGGACTCGTCGACGGCTGACTGTCCGTCGACGACGACGCCGTCCGTTGGAATCTGTTCACCGGGCCTGATTTTCATATGATCGCCGACGGCAACGTCTTCGAGCGGGACGTCCCGTTCGGTCCCATCCTCGTCGACGAGTGTGGCGGTCTCGGCTTCCATCTCGAGAAGTTTCCGGAGGGCGTCTGAGGCCTGGCCTTTCGACCGGGCCTCCAGGTAGTTGCCCAGCGTAATAAAAACGAGGATGAACGCAGCCGTATCGAAGTAGAGTCCGCCCGCGATCAGGCCGACGAGGACCGCAAGCGAGTAGAGATACGCGGTGGAGGACCCGAGTGCGATGAGCACGTCCATGTTCGCCCGGCGGTTCCTGACGAGGGCCGTGTAGGAGTTCCGGTAGAACTGCCGGCCCAGGGCGGCCTGGACCGGCGTGGCGAGCAGGAACTCGATCCAGCCGATCTCGACGCCAGCGACAGTGCCGGGTACGATCCCGCCGAACAGATAGTTGTCGAGCATCAAAAAGAGGAGTGGTGCCGACAGCGCGGCCCCGAACAGTGTCAGCTTGAGCTGTCTGCGGATCTCGGTCTGGCGCGCAAGATCACGCGCATCCTGGCCCGACCCCTCGTCACGATCCTCGCGGACCGGTGAGTAGCCTGCATCCTCGATTGCATCGTAGAGCGCGTCGACTGTGACCTCGGCGGGGTTGTAGGTGACCTGTGCCTCGTCGGTCGCGTAGTTCACCTCCGCGTCGACAACCCCCGGCGTCCGCTCGAGAGCAGTCGCGTTCGTTTCCGCGCAGTTCGCACAGGACATATCCGAGATTGTGATCGTCACAGTCTCGGAAACGGCCCCGTACCCAGCCTCGTCGATCGCGTCGTAGATCTCCCGGAGGGATACCACGTCGGGGTCGTACTCGACGGATCCCTCGTCGGTGGCGAAGTTGGCGCTGGCCGCCGTAACCCCGTCGAGGGACTCGAGCGTGTCCTGGACCGTCGCCGAACAGTTGGCACAGGACATCCCCGTGACGTCGAGACGGGTTGTGCGTGGTGGCATACCTGTCTAGTGCTACGGGATCCATGCTTAGGCAGTTTGGGGCTTGGAAAAGCGGGTTATGGACCCCCAGATGGTTATGATTCCAAAGTGAGTGTCCAACTCGGTTCTGAATCACCGGCACGGCGGGACTTTCCTGCTGGGTGTGCTGGGATCGGCGATTGTCAGGCACCCTCCTCGAGTCGGCGGTACCGATTCTCGAACTGTGCGAGACACGACGGGCAACAAAAGTGATACACCGTCCCGTCGATGCGGGCGGTCTCGCCCTCGTTATCGACGGTGTTACCACACTCGTCACATGCGAGCGCGAACGCCACACCATCGATCGACGGGGTCCACTCGACCTCATCGACCAGCGTGACCGCGTACTCTACGACAGTGACATCGTCCAGAAGAGTTGTCACCCAGCCACGGACGTTCTGTGCCTCGACCCGTGCGTAGAACCAAAGATCACCCTCAGAGGTGACGAACACGTGTTCGACACCATCGGAGTCACGGACACACTCGCGGGCGGGTTCGAGGTCACGAGCGGGCAGCTCCACCTGGATCAAAACCGGGACGCCAGCACGGAGCTGTGCCCGATCGACATCGA
>JAQCMX010000230.1 GCA_028274885.1 Haloarculaceae archaeon | reverse complement strand
AGGTTGATTGCAAGCAGCACGAACCCGGTGAGAATCGCCCCGGCTCCGCCAATCACGATTCGTTTGAGCTCTGAGGTGTCGGTCGTCTTGATGCGGAACATATCTGGAGTGTTTGACCCGTGTCTGTGTAACTGTTCGGACGCCACGCTGATATCGGCTGTATACGTTTACTCCGTACTAACACACAGTAGGTCGTATTAAAAAACGGTTGGTGTTTGTCGCTGACGTTTCAATTTTCGAAACCGCGCGTGCGGTCGTGCTTTCTGACAGTCTATGTCAGTCGTCCGCCGGAATCGCGTCACCGGTTGCGCCGTAGGAGTCGCCGGAGCTGACGATGTCCTGGTTGTTCAGCGTCCAGTTGATAACCAGGAACGAGAAGGCGTACTTGGCGACGAGGTCGAAGGCACTGTAACCCCAGGAGGTGATCCCGGCATCCTCGATGATGGCCAATCCCTCATTACCGATCGCCCACCAGAGGGTGTAACCGATCCACAGTATGACCGTAAGATTACGCAGGAGGCTGAATATCTCTGTCGTCCCGGCTGCCTTTGCGTCCTCCGGCCATTCGACCAGCAGGATGTAGAAGACGACAAGCAGGAACGAGCAGCTGATCGCGTACCAGAACCATCGCATCAGATACTCGGACGTGGTCAACGCCGCGGCGAGGCCGGTGATCATGATACCAACGTCGAAGACGATGGCGGTGAAGATCTTCGTGATGTTCGATCCGGCCAGTAATCCGAGGGCCAGTAGTATAAACGGCGTCGAGAAGGCCCATGTCAGGTACCGCCCCCAGAGACTGATGGTTCCTTCGACTTCCTGTCCTTCGAGCGCTCCACCCGCAATTTCAGTTGTTTCACCCGCCAGCGCGTGATTCTCGGGCATCTCGAGTATGGAGATTGTGAGCCCCGAAGCAAGGCCGGTGTAGCTGACGATCGACACTGCCGAAACGGTCAGTGCCGATATGACGATCAGCTGTGACCGTGGATCCTTGACATTGCGCGCGAGGAACGCAAAAAACAGCAGGGTCAAACCTGCAACTGCGATGTTCACCCAGATCGAACTTCCCAGCAGTTCGTCGTTCAATACGTGGTCGTACATCACTTCCTGTTCGTTCGTGACCTGTAGGACAAGGTCATCCAGTATCGATCCTGGCATACAAGAAAAGACTCTGAGTAAATTATCATATAAGAACTACCTGACTAGTCAGAGCCGCCTCCTGGTCAAAGACGCGACCCGACCGCCACTGGTTAGGCACAGGTATTGACTGTCTGGAATACACTATTAAAATAGAGGCAGATGAGCCAGCGCGACGATATCGAACAGACTGTCCTCGAGGGCGACCCATACGAAAGGGCCGCAACCCTGGTAAACAGACTGTTTCCGTTCCCCCCGGAGGTGAAGATCCTCGCCTGCGTACTGACACTCGCAAGCAGCAGCCTGTTGGCCCCGCTTTTGTATCGTGAACGTGATCGGATCGAACGGCTGGAAGGGACAGAAACGCTGGCGGAGGCACTGAGCCCATCCCTCGCGACGCTGACGCTTTTTGGCATCGTGACGACGTTCGCCTCTGGCCTGGTGCTGGTATCGCTGCTGATGTCGATTCAATCCCGGACGCTTTCGACCCAGGAGGCTCGTCGACTCGTCCGCATCGAGGATCTGGTGATGGTTTTTGCCGCTGGCGGCATCCTCTTTATCGCGAGTGCGCTATTTTTTGCGTTGACCGGAACGATTTCGACCGGCGCGACGGAGCGTCTGTACGACACAGGCATCAAATTTTATAATCCCGACACGCCGATATCGGTGGACAGCCGGCTTATATCCGGGCTAGGTCCGCTTTGTGCCATCGTTCTCTACGTGGGACTGCGCCGATACCGTCGGGTGCAATCAGATCCGACGGATCAGTAAGGTATCTCCAACCACAACGCATTATAAGCCACATTCCGAAGTCCGGGACATGGTCACAGATGAAGAGCGAAAACGCGGCATCTTCGGCGGCGTATTCCTGGCAGTCGGTGGACTCCCCTTAGTTTTGTTTTACGGGATCCACCCCTTTGGCATCCTCGGAGTCGGACTCGCGGCCACCGGACTCCTCGTCAGCTACGGTGCCTACAGATTCGAGGCGACCGAATGAGTCCGCTTGAACTTCCACCGTTTCTACGCCCTTCCCCCCGCAGGTGCCCGCCGACCGTCCGCTGATCTCGTAATCTCTAGACACTTCAAACAATATATATCGACTATTATTATTACCAAACTTTTTGGCACGAAGCTTCCAAATGGGGCGTGTGAAAAACATACGAGCACTCCTGGCCCACCCACCCGAGGACGCCTCGGAGATCAAGACAGCTCTCGAAGAGCGCGGGTATGAGGTGACGATGGTCCACAGTGCAACCCAGGCACTGGTCAAGGTGGCGGCAGAACGGTTCGATTGCGTAATCAGCAGCTACACGCTCTCCGGAGACGATGGTTTCTCGCTGCTAGAAGGGGTGTGTGAGATCGACGAGGAGATGCCATCTATTCTGTTTGATGAGACGAAGGGGTTCGAGATAGAGGAGGCGTTCAATGCTGGCGTCGACCGGTTCGTGGGGCGAAACGGTCCGGCCTCGCTCGACAGACTTGCAGAGACTGTCGCGGAGATCACGGCGGATCTCGTCGACCATCCCGAAAGGCGTGATATCACGGGACACGAACCGGAGGCAGAGGAGATCGTTCGGGCGATAGACAAGTCCACGGTCGGAATGTCGCTGACAGACCCCTCGCTGCCGGACAATCCGGTCGTGTACGTGAACGACGCCTGGGAACAGATAACGGGGTACGAAAGCGGGGAGATCCTGGGCCGAAACCTCAGACTGTTGCAGGGCCCCGAAACCAATCCACAGTCCGTTCAGGCGGTTGCCAGGGCAGTCGAGAACGAAACCTCCGTCACTGTCGAACTTCGGAACTACCGCTCCGACGGGAGCCCCTTTTGGAACGAGCTGACGGTCGCACCGATACGCAACGAGAACGGCGAGATCGCCAACTACGTTGCGTTCCAGAATGACGTGACAGACCGGAAGAAAGCTGAGCAACTCGCAGCGGAGCGTGCAAACCGGCTCCAGGACGAAAAGGAGATGCTCAGACGGACGCTGGGGCGTGTGAACGGGCTACTTCGTCAGATCAGCCAGGTGCTGATCGAACAGAACGAACGGCCGATTGTCGCTCAGAAGATCTGTGACGAGATCGTTGAGGCGGAGGGGTACACCGCGTGCTGGATCGGGTCGACAGATCCCACAGACGATACCGTTATCTTCGATGCGACCGCCGGCTTCCCGGGTGATCCGCCGACCGACCTCTCGCTGGAAGCACTGCCTGACCCTGCTCTCGAATCGCTCGAATCCGGTCAGATCGCGGTCTGTCTCACCGACATCTGTGACATTGGCCACCTCTGCCCGGACGAAGCCGGAGTCAGACGGTTTGCCGCGGTGCCACTCGTGTACGATAAAAAGCGATACGGTCTCATCGGCGTCTACGGCGATAGCCCCGACGTCCTCGACCGCCGGGAGCAACAGTTGTTCGAGTCTATCGGGAAGATGATCGCGAGCCGATTGAACGCGATCCAGACTGCCGAAATTTTGACCGCCGACAGCGTTTTAGAGGTAAAGGTCGGGGTCAAAGACGAGTCGTTCCCGCTCTCGCAGATCGCCGCCGAACTCGGTGCAACCGTCGAGTACGTCGGACTGACCAACGGTGGGGACGCACAGACGTACGAACTGTTCCTGACCGCGACAGATTGTGGTAACCTCACCACGCTGTCGACGCTCTCGTTCGTCGAAGACGTGCGTGAAATCTCCGAAACCGGAACGGCCTGTACCTTTGCCCTCACCGTCGAAACCCCGGCACCATTCCACCAACTCGCCGACCACGGGGCGTCGGTCGTCCAACTCACCGCCGAGCCCAGACGGTCGATACTCGAACTCGAACTACCGCCGGAACACGACGTGCGATCGATCGTCGAGATCCTCAAGCGCCGCTACGACGGGGTCGATCTCAGGTCGCGACGGGAACGACAGTCCCGGGAACAGACCACATACGAGTTCAGTTCGCGGGTAGAGGAGAAGCTGACAGACAGACAGCGGGCGACGCTCGAGGCCGCACACATGAACGGTTACTTCGAGTGGCCCCGACCGACCGACGGCAGTGAAATCGCCGAGTCGATGGACGTGACCCGGCAGACCTTCCACCAGCATCTGCGCGCAGCGGAGCGAAAACTCATCGAGACCTACGTCGAGTTCCGCTCCGAGGATACCTACGATGAGAATGGAACTGTCGATACGGATACTCTCCGGACCGGCCACTCTCAGCCCTAACTAGTCAGGACTGTTCTTTCTTATTCTCTTTTCGCTTAGGCATGGACAACATGAATGGCTTGTTGCGCAGGAACCAACCGCCCCACCGGCTCTTCCCGAACGACAGATGATCCCACCTAGTACCTATTTCGAATTTCACCTGGTGTGTACACTCCCGCTGATCGCGACCCTCGGGGTCCTCGCGTGGCGACGAGGCGACACACTGGCCGGGCCAGCACCCCTCGCCGGGTTCGGGATCACGGTCGCACTCGCGATTGTCTACACCACCCCCTGGGGGAGCCAGCTGATCGATCGCGGCGTCTGGTGGTACGGTGAAGGGGTCGTCTGGGGGAGTCTGTGGTCGATCCCTGCCGGGGAATACCTGTTTTTTGTGCTCCAGCCGATTCTGACGGTGCTTTTTCTCTGCCAGCTTTCGGTTCCGACCGACACCGATCTGGCACTGTCGAAGTGGGAACGGGCCCTGGGTGCCATCACGGGTCTCGGTGTCGGAGGGATCGGTGCGTCGTTTTTATTCGCTGGACAGTCGACCGTCTATCTCGGTGCCATCCTACTGTGGGCTGGGCCGATCTTCGCGATCCAGTGGGCATTCGGCTGGACGCAGCTCTGGCGGGCCCGCCGGACAGTAGCGGTTGCGATTCTCGTCCCAACGCTGTATCTGTGGATCGCTGATTGGGCCGCAATCTCGCTTGGCCTGTGGGTTATCTCCGACACCTACACGGTCGGGATTGCGCCGCTGGGGCTGCCAATCGAGGAAGCGCTCTTTTTCCTGGTGACGAACGTCTTCATCGTGCAATCGGTCGTACTGTACCTGTGGCTCATAGAGCAGTGGCCGACTATCGCTGATTCGCCCCAGCTGGCCCGGGTCAGGCGGTTGGCGTGGTTTCGCGAATCCGACAACCAGTACCCCGGTGAGTGACTCCCCGGTTCGAACGGTCGCGCCGAACAGAGCGTTCAAGTCACTCGCTGCGTATCTACCGACAGATGGGGTGGACGCGTCGCGGATTGCTGGCGGCAGGCAGCATGGCACTGGCAGGCTGTACCGACGGCTCCAAGACAGAAACACCAAACGGGGAGCGAACAGCCGGCCGCGTTTCCAGCACCACCCGGGTAGATGCCAGAATCGGGTTTGTCGGGGATGTCATGCTCGGCCGAAGTGTCAACGAACAGTGGGTCGGTAGTGACCCTGCTGGTGTCTGGGGGTCGACGCTGGACCGACTTCGCGGTGTCGATGGACTCGTCATGAACCTCGAGTGTTGTCTCTCCGAGGGTGGCCGCAAGTGGCCTGACAAGACCTACTACTTTCGCGCCGACCCAGATTTCGCAGTCCCGGCACTCCGGGCAGCGAACACCGCCGTCGTTTCGCTCGCAAACAATCACATTCTTGACTTTCAGGAGCCAGCCCTCGAAAAGACACGTACTCATCTCGAGGACGCAGGTATCGCACACGCCGGCGCCGGACCCGACCGGGACGCGGCAAGAGAGCCTGCAATCGCAGAGATCGGCCAACTGACGGTCGCCACGATCGCATTGACCGACCAGTACGAGACGTTTGCAGCGTCCGAACACGAACCGGGGACTGCCTACGCGACCCTCGATCCGTCGGTGCCGGAAACCAATCAATTGGTCGAGATGGCGCTCGCCCGGGCAGGTAAACACGACCCTGATCTCGTCGTCGCCTCACTCCACTGGGGGCCAAACTGGGAGACCAGACCCAGCCGGAGACAGACGGTTTTTGCCCGCTGGCTCGTCGAACGTGGCGTCGACGTCGTGCACGGCCACAGCGCCCACGTCCTGCAGGGTGTCGAGGTTCACCAGGGTTGTCCGATCATCTACGACGCCGGCGACTTCGTCGATGACTACATCCACAAAGACGGGTTTCACAACAAGCGCAGCGCGCTCTTCGAGCTGGTCGTCTCCGACGGGTCACTGGAACAGCTCTCTCTCGTCCCGATCGAGATCGAAGACGAGACCGCTACTATCGCAGACGCGGACGCAACTGCGTGGGTTCGCGAGACCATCGAAAAGCGCTCGGAACCGTTCGGTACAACTGTCGAGCGGACCGACGAGACTCTCTCGGTTCCACTGGATGGGGGGTGACCCGGTCTCGCGTGCTGAGTATTGTGATTTGGTACCACCGCGAGGATCTGTCTCGGCGGTCGGACCCGCCACACTGGCGTCTGTCGACACCCCTGCAGATGGTCGCCGTACACAGTATCAGCCTGCGTCTACCAGCTTGTAAGCACCGCCATCGATCTCACCGTTCTCCGGGTCCGGGGCCCGCTCGGCGTAGTATATTGCACCACCGTGGACCCGCGGCGTGCTCGTCACGGAACCGTCGCTCTCGACGCGCCAGACCTCCTCTGCCGTGTCCGTTTCGATGGCATACAGCGTCTGGTCTTTCGAGCCAAAGACGATCCGATCCTGACAGACGGTCGGACAACCGGTCAACGGCCGGTCCGTTTCGAACCGCCACCGTTCCTCGCCCGTCTGTGCATCCAGCGCATAGAGGTTGCCGTCGTGACTCCCCCCGTAGATCTCGTCGCGTGTCGGGTCGACCCCCGGTCCGACCATCGAGAGCCCGCCTGTCTCGAACGACCAGTCCTCGGTGCCGGTTTCGAGATCAACCCGGTAGATGTTTCTGTCCCAGGAGCCGAAAAATGCCGCATCGTCGTACGCTGCGATCGGTTCTTTGATCTCACCGTCAGTGTCGTTGTCGGGGTCTGTCTCGAAGCGCCACTTGAACTCCAGTGAGGGGTACTCCCACGCGTAAAGCATGCCGTCGTTCGAGCCAAGCGTTATCGTCCCGGTCGTCGGATCGATCGCCGGTGTGCAGTGTGGGTGGTCGGTCGGCCTTCCCTGGTCGTCTTCCCAGACCACGTCTCCCGAGTCCGGGTCTACGGCGAAGGTACTTCCCTCCGGGTCCGGATATTCGACAGCAACGTAAATTGCGTCCCCATCGTATGTGGGGCTGCCACCGATTGACCCGCCGAGTTTCGTCTCCCACCGCTTTTCGCCCGTCTGGGCGTCAAACCCGTACAGGATACCGTCGTACGCGCCGACGTACACCATCCCCTCCGCGACGACCGGTGTACCGTGAATGCCTCTGCCGACCATGTCGGTCTCCTGTTGCCAGAGCACCTCGCCATCCACGGAGAGGGCAGTCAGATAGCCCGTGTCTCCGGGGAAGACGATAGCATCCTCGGAGAGTGGCACGGCACTCGCTTTCGCTGCGGTATGATCGTCGGTGTTGTGTTCTGGGATTCGCCACTCTACGTCGACTGTATCCGGCACCGTCTCCTCCGGGTAGTAGCCCCAGTTTTCCAGCGATCGGCGAAACTGGCTGACGCCTTCCAGGGTGGTCTGTTCCGCCGGATTGGCGACCTTCTCGACGCTCTCGGGCAGTTCGGACTCCCCACCGGAGTTGGTTGTCGGCGCCTGACAGCCAGCGGCGGCGAGTACACCTGCGCTGGCCGCCAACATCCTGCGCCGTGACAGTCTCTGTTTCATCTTCTCTGTCCTTTCCTCGTAGTGACGACTTATATAATTCCATCACGGTACCCACTGCCGGTACCTTTCGTCTGTGAGCCGATTCAGCGACGGGATGTATCAGCTGTCCGCTACTTTTGATCCGTAAACTAATAAATTGCCCTACACTGCTCCGTTGAATCGCGGTCTGTTCGTGGGAGGGCACTCGCTGATTCGACGTGCGAGCAGCCGACACGACCGGCCTCAGATTGAGATGAGCGTCATCATCGCTCAGAGGGCGCTGTTCGACACGGCAGACAAATGCGGGGATCTTCGCGGCTAACAGTATTGTATTCTGTGGACTTCCACGCGGGCCCGTCCACAGAACGGAGGGCTCGTAACCGACTGGATTTTCGCCGCCCACCCCTGCAAAGGCGGTTCTCCCAAATCGATCCGTTTTTCAGCCGTTGTCGCAACCGATCAGTCCGGCCGCCGGGTTCTGTTGGCTGCCGTGACGCCTAACGGTAGTTGGTTCGGTCAGAGCTAGTGTTAAGACCCTCCGGCCACACCATAACCCATGACCGAGGAAGCCGCTCTGTCCGAACTCGAGAAACGGATCGCGGAACTTGAGAGTACCCGCAACGTCGAGGAAGCTATCCAGATGTACTCCCGGGGGGTCGATGCAAACGACACGGAGACGCTCCGGTCAGTCTTTGCCGACGACGCCGTTGTCGAGGTCGACCCCTGGGGTACCTACGAGGGTATCGCCGAGATCGTGGCGATGTTCGAGGGGTCGATGGAAGAATCGCCGCTCTCGAACCACTTTATCACCAACCAGGTCGTCGACATCGACGGCGACAGAGCCAGAACGAGCAGTTACTTTCTGACATACAACGAGAGTCCGGATCGCCAGGCGACAAACGTTGCTGGTTTCTACCAGCGGCGGTTGGAGCGCCGTGACGAC